>NZ_JBEXZD010000018.1:0-93970 GCF_040628575.1 Streptomyces sp. NPDC006393 | reverse complement strand
TGGATGTCCGCGATCACCGGAATCTGCGACTTGCGCGCGATGGTCGCCAGCGCGTCCGCGTCGTCCTGCGTCGGACAGGCCACCCGCACGATCTGGCACCCGGACGCGGTCAGCTCCGCGATCTGCTGCAGCGTGGCACCGACATCCGACGTACGCGTCGTCGTCATCGACTGCACCGACACCGGAGCGTCCCCGCCCACCGCCACGGATCCGACCTGGATCCGCCGGCTCTTGCGGCGCTCGGCGAGCTTGGTCGGAACGGACGGCATGCCGAGAGAAATCGCAGTCATCTGCTGTGCAACCCCAAGTCGTGGATCAAGGTCCGGCCCCGTTCAGCGGCGGGCTCCAGGCTTCGAGATTACGGCACGCGACCTTGGCCCAGCACATCCCCCACCCGTGAAACCACTCGTTGGAAGGTGACCGGGCCGGGGCCCGCCCGGCCGCCTTCCAACGGCTGGCGGCTAGGAGATTTTGACCGGGTTAACGACGTCGGCGATCAGGACGAGGATGGTGAAGCAGATGAAGACGCTCGCCACCACGTAGGCGACCGGCATCAGCTTCGCCACGTCGAACGGGCCGGGGTCCGGGCGGCGCAGCACCCGGGCGAGGTGGCGGCGCAGCGACTCCCACAGGGCGCCCGCGATGTGCCCGCCGTCCAGCGGGAGCAGCGGGAGCATGTTGAACAGGAACAGGGAGAGGTTGAAGCCGGCGACCAGCATCAGGGCCATGGCCAGCTGCTGGGTGGGCGGGATGTCCAGGGTGAAGATCTCACCGCCGACGCGGGCCGCGCCGACCACGCCCATCGGGGAGTCGGGCTGGCGCGGGGCGCCGTCGAAGGCCGCGTCCCACAGGGCGGGGATCTTGCCGGGCAGGCTCGCGATGGAGTCGACGGCCTCGCCGACGCGGTCGCCCATCCATGTCACGGACTGGCCGAGGTCCTGGCGGACGACGCCGGTGGCGGCGCTGAAGCCGAGGAAGCCGGCGGTGACGTACTTGCCCTGGACGATCTGGCCGTGGGAATCCTTCTCGGCGACCTGGTTGGTGGCGATCTTCGCGTGCAGGGTGACGTCCTGGCCGCCCCGCTGCACCACGATCGGCACCTGTTCGCCGGGGTGGGCGCGGATGAGGTCGGAGAGCCGGTTCCAGTCGTCGGTCTTCACACCGTCGAAGGAGACGATCCTGTCGCCGGCCTTCAGGCCCGCGGCGGCGGCCGGTGAGAGCGGGTCGGACTTCGTGCAGTTGTCGCGGTTCTCGCTCTGCGCGATGACGCACTGGGAGACCGAGCTGACGGTGGTCGTCTGCTGGGAGATGCCGAAGCCCATCAGAACGGTGAGGAACAGCGCGACCGCCAGGATCAGGTTCATGAAGGGGCCCGCGAACATCACGATGACCCGCTTCCACGGGGCGCGCGTGTAGAACAGGCGCTTCTCGTCACCCGGCCCCAGTTCCTCGAAGGCGGCCGAGCGGGCGTCCTCGATCATGCCGCGCCAGGGCGAGGTGGAGCGTGCGGTGATCCGGCCGTCGTCGCCCGGCGGGAACATGCCGATCATGCGGATGTAGCCGCCGAACGGGATGGCCTTGATCCCGTACTCGGTCTCGCCCTTCTTCCGCGACCAGATGGTCGGGCCGAAGCCGACCATGTACTGCGGCACACGGATGCCGAAGAGCTTGGCGGTGGACAGATGCCCCAGCTCGTGCCACGCGATGGAGACCAGCAGGCCGATCACGAAGACGACTATGCCGAGGATCATCATCAGGGACGTCATGCACGCGCCTCCGCGGTCGCCGTCTGCGCTGTCAGTTCCCGGGCCCGGGCGCGCGCCCGGGCCTCCGCTTCGAGGACGTCCGGCACGGTCAGGGTAGTTCCCGTGCCGGGCGTGCCGTGCTCCTCGACCACTTGTGTCACGGTCTCCATGATCCCGTTGAAGGGCAGCGCGCCGCGCAGGAACGCGTCGACGCACTCCTCATTGGCCGCATTGAACACGGCCGGGGCGGTGCCCGCGAGCCGCCCCACGTGCCGGGCGAGGCCGACGGAGGGGAACGCCTCGTCGTCGAGGGGGAAGAACTCCCAGGTCGACGCGGTGCTCCAGTCGAAGGCGGGAGCGGCGTCGGGGATGCGTTCGGGCCAGCCGAGGCCGATGGCGATGGGCCCGCGCATGTCCGGGGGCGTCGCCTGGGCGAGGGTGGATCCGTCGGTGAACTCGACCATCGAGTGGACATACGACTGCGGGTGCACGACGACCTCAATGCGGTCGAAGGGAATGTCGTACAGCAGGTGTGCCTCGATCACCTCCAGGCCCTTGTTGACGAGGGTGGCGGAGTTGATCGTGATCACCGGTCCCATGGCCCAGGTGGGGTGGGCGAGGGCGTCCTCGACGGTGACGTCCGCGAGCTCGTCCTTGGTACGGCCGCGGAAGGGGCCGCCGGAGGCGGTGACGACGAGCTTGCGCACATCGGCCCTGGTGCCGGCGGCGAGTGCCTGGAAGAGGGCGGCGTGCTCGGAGTCGACCGGGATGATCTGCCCGGGCTTGGCGAGCGCCTTGACCAGCGGGCCGCCGACGATGAGCGACTCCTTGTTGGCGAGCGCGAGGGTGCGGCCCGCCTCCAGGGCGGCGAGGGTCGGGGCGAGGCCGATGGAGCCGGTGATGCCGTTGAGGACGGTGTGGCAGTCGGAGGCCGCGGCCTGCGTCGCCGCGTCGGGCCCGGCGAGGATCTCCGGAAGCGGTTCCCCGCTCCCGTACTCGGCGGCGAGCGCCTCGCGCAGCGCGGGTACGACGTCCTCACGGGCGACGGCGACCGTCCGGACCCGGAGCCGGTGCGCCTGCTCGGCGAGGAGGCCGACCCGTCCGCCGTTGGCGGAGAGCGCGGTGACCCTGAAGCGGTCCGGGTTGCGCAGCACCAGGTCGATGGCCTGGGTGCCGACGGACCCGGTGGACCCGAGGACCACCACGTCCTTCGGCCCGTCCCCGGCGACGGGATCGAACACGAGATGCGGATCGGCGAGAGGGGCTGGACTGTCGCTCATCCCCCCATTGTGGCGGCAAGGACCGGTGGGCAGGACAGGGAGTGCCCTTCCCGGAGGTGAGTCGTGTCCCGGAAGGTGGTCATCGGGCCCGAGCGCCGGGACATGACGAAGAGGGCTTCGCGTGTACGGAGGTGCTGCGTACGGAGGTGCTGCGATCGCCAGGATCCTGATCGGCATCGACGGCCAGCCGCCGGCGGACGCGGTGCGGCTCACCGCGAAGGGCCTGCGCCGCTCGGCGGGCGCGGTGGACCTGCTGGTCGCCGCGACCGCCGAGCCGAAGGGTCTCACCGTCCTGCACTACGGCAAGGACTTCGGGACCGTCGCGTCGGTCACCGGTCGGCCCGCCCGGTGGCCGGCGCCGCCGGGCAGCCTCTGACCGTCCTCGACGTCACCGGATCGGCCGGTGCACGTTCTCCCTCTCCGACGGGCCCGGTTCCGCCTCCGCGATCCACGGGCCGTCGTCCGAGGGGTCGACGATGCCCTGTTCCAGCCACTCGTAGGCGCCGCCGAGGACGCCCTTGACGACCTTGCGGTCGAGGTCGTCGGTGTTGGTCCACAGGCGGTCGAAGAGCTCGTCCACGCGGATGCGGGACTGGCGGCAGAAGGCGTCGGCGAGCTGGTAGGCCTCGCGGCCGTGCTCGCCTCGGGTGCGCAGGAGCTCGGCGCGGACGCAGGCCGCGCTCATCGCGAACAGTTCGGCGCCGATGTCGACGACGCGGCCGAGGAAGCCCTGCTTGGTCTCCATCCGGCCCTGCCAGCGGGACATGGCGTAGAAGGTGGAGCGGGCGAGCTTGCGGGCGTGACGTTCGACGTAACGCAGGTGCGGGGAGAGGTCGATGTGGCCCGCCGGGTGGAACTCTGCGTACGAGCGGGGGAGTTGGCCGGGTCCGGCGACCAGTTTGGGCAGCCACCTGGCGTAGAAGACGCCCGCGTTCGCGCCCGCCCTCGCCTTGTCCTGGAGGGACTTGTCGGGGTCGATGAGGTCGCCGGCGACGGAGAGGTGGGCGTCGACGGCCTCGCGGGCGATCAGCAGGTGCATGATCTCGGTGGAGCCCTCGAAGATGCGGTTGATGCGCAGGTCGCGCAGCATCTGCTCGGCGGGCACGGCGCGTTCGCCGCGGGCGGCGAGGGACGCGGCCGTCTCGAAACCGCGGCCGCCGCGGATCTGGACCAGCTCGTCGGCCATCCGCCAGGCCATCTCGGAGCCGTAGAGCTTGGCGAGGGCGGCCTCGATGCGGATGTCGTTGCGGTTCTCGTCGGCCATCTGGGAGGACAGTTCGAGGACGGCCTCCAGGGCGAAGGTGGTCGCCGCGATGAAGGAGATCTTCGAGCCGACCGCCTCGTGCAGCGCGACCGGCTTGCCCCACTGCTCGCGGACCGCCGACCACTCGCGGGCGATCTTCAGGCACCACTTGCCGGCGCCGGCGCACATCGCGGGCAGGGAGAGCCGGCCGGTGTTGAGCGTGGTCAGGGCGATCTTCAGGCCCTGCCCCTCCTCGCCGATGCGGTTGGCCGCCGGGACGCGGACCCGGTGGAAGCGGGTGACGCCGTTCTCGATGCCGCGCAGGCCCATGAAGGCGTTGCGGTTCTCGACGGTGATGCCCTCGGAGGCCGCCTCCACGACGAAGGCGGTGATGCCGCCCCTGTGCCCGTCGGACTTCGGCACGCGCGCCATGACGACGAGCAGGTCGGCCACCACGCCGTTGGTGGTCCACAGCTTGACGCCGTCCAGCACGTAGTCGTCCCCGTCGGGGACCGCCGCGGTCGCCAGGCGGGCCGGGTCGGAACCGACGTCCGGCTCGGTCAGCAGGAAGGCCGAGATGTCGGTGCGCGCGCAGCGCGGCAGGAAGGTTTCCTTCTGCTCGGGGGTGCCGAAGAGCTTCAGCGGCTGCGGTACGCCGATCGACTGATGCGCGGAGAGCAGGGCGCCGATCGCGGGGCTGGCGGAGCCGACCAGGGCGAGGGCCTTGTTGTAGTAGCCCTGGGTCAGGCCGAGGCCGCCGTACTTGGTGTCGATCTTCATGCCGAGGGCGCCGAGCTCCTTGAGCCCGGTGACGACCTCGTCGGGGATCCGCGCGTCGCGTTCGATGCGGGCCGGGTCGATCTTCGTCTCGCAGAAGTCGCGCAGCTTGGCCAGGAACTCCTCGCCGCGCTGGACGTCGTCGTCGGCCGGGAGCGGGTGGGGATGGATGAGGTCGAGCCGGAAGCGGCCGAGGAAGAGCTCCTTGGCGAAGCTGGGCTTGCGCCAGTCCTGCTCCCGGGCCGCCTCCGCCACCTGACGCGCCTCGCGCTCGGTGACGGTGGGCTTGTTGGTCATTGGTGCGGACATGAGGCTCACCTCGCCGCGTATAGGGATCTTGGGGGCGGTACGTTACCGACCGGTGCTACTGGAACGTATGTACCCGATACCGGGCGGACCCACCACCCCTGGGGAGGGACACTCACGGTCCGTCGTTCGCACACGGTCTGTTTCGATGGGGTTTCCGCCAGCATCGGATGAGGGTGATGTGAACGCCAGTTGTGAACTTCTTCACCGGATTCCTATGAATTTCTCGAAAAGCTCAGCCGACGACCACAGTTGTGTCATAGGGTCCACGATCACTTGGGTACATCCGTTCGGTGGGGACCGAGGGAGACGGATGGACCCGTGACGACGGCGTATGGCTGGGGGGCGCATGCGAGAAGTCGGCGTGTCGGAGTCCACCTCCGAGTCCACCGGGGAGTCGGTGACGGAGATATCCACGGACGCGACGGCGACGGCCGGAACGGCGGCAACAGCGACAGGCACGGTGGGGGGAGCAGTCACAGCAGGCTCGGCGGGCACAGGTGAGGCCACGAGGACCGCGGGCGCCGTGGGGACGGCGGACGCGGCGGCGCGGGGCTCCGACCTGCCGGGGCCGCCGGGACCAGCCAAAACGATTCCGCGGGCCGCGCAGCGCGCGACGCCCGCATCGGAGGCCACGGCGCCCGGCGCGTCCCGGCCCGCCGGGCCCGGATTCGGCCGCCTGGCGAGACCCGCTCCGGGCCGGCTCAGACCGCAGGTCCGAACGGGTGACGGGAAGGCCCGCTGGTACCGGCCGCTCGCGGTGCTCGCCGACACCTGCGGCATCGGTGTCCCGCTGACCGCGGCCCTGGCCGCGGACGGCCAGGACGTGCCCGCGCTCGGCGGGCTGATCGGAGCGGGCGCCTGGACCGCCATTCGGGCGACCCGGCGCCGGTACGCCGCCCAGCGCCTCGGCGAGTCCTGGGGCGTGCTGGCCGCCGTACGGGACTGGGTGCTGCTGGCCGGCTTCCTGGCGCTGGCGCTGATCCTCGCCGGCGTGGACGACGGCCCCCGGCCGACCCTGGCGCTCGCCGCCCTCACCCCCGGTCTGGCCCTGGCCGCGGCCGTCGCGCTGACGACGAAACTGCACCTGAACCGGCAGCGGCGCCAGGCGCGCGCGGTGCGCCGGGCGCTGGTGGTGGGCGAGCCGGCCGCCGTGGACCAGGTCGTCTCCCGCCTCGCCTCCCGCACGGACCACGCCTACGTGGTCGTCGGGGTGGTCCCGGTCGGCTCCCGGGCCGTGCAGTGCGGCATGCCCGTCGCCCAGCGGCTGCCGGACACCGGCAGCGACCGCGCGGGCGACGCGGACACCGTCCTGCGGGCCGTGGCGGACCTCGGGGCTGACGCCGCCCTGGTGGTGCCGGGGCTGCGGATGACCGGCGAACGGCTGCGGCACGTGGCCTGGGCGCTGCACGGCGCCGGGCTCCAGCTCGCCGTGGTGCCCGGACTCGCCGAGGTCGCCGAGGCCCGGGTACGTCCCACCACGGCGGCCGGGCTGACCGTGCTGCAAGTGGCACCGCCCGCTCAGCAGTTCGGACAGCCGCTGCTGAAGTCGCTGCTGGACCGGCTGGGCGCGGCCCTCGGGCTGGTGGTGCTGGCCCCGCTGTTCGCGGCGCTGGCGGTGGCCGTGCGCTGCACCTCGCCGGGTCCGTCCTTCCACCGGCAGATCCGCTGCGGGCTGGACGGCCGGCCGTTCACCATGTGGAAGTTCCGCACCATGGTCGTCGACGCGGAGGCCCGCCGGGACGAACTCACCCGCTCGGGCGCCAACCAGCACGACGGCCACATGTTCAAGATGCGGCGCGACCCGCGGGTCACCCCGCTCGGCTCCGTGCTGCGCCGGCTGTCCCTGGACGAGCTGCCGCAGCTGCTCAACGTCCTCCGCGGTGACATGTCCCTGATAGGGCCGCGGCCGCCGCTGCCCGACGAGGTGGCCCGCTACTCGCGCACCGAGCTGCGGCGCCTCGCCGTCAAGCCGGGCATGACCGGGCTGTGGCAGGTCAGCGGGCGCTCGGACCTGTCCTGGGACGAGACGGTGTCGCTGGACCTGTGGTACGTGGACAACTGGTCGGTCGCCACCGATGTGGAGATCATGACCCGGACCCTGCGCGCGGTCGTCGACGGCCGCGGGGCGTACTGAGGGGGCCGCGATGGCTGCCACCCGCCCCGGGCGCCCGGCCGTGCGCCGGGCGCCGGAGCCGAGGGACCGCTCAGCCGGTTCGCTGCTGGGTCAGCCACCACTCGTACGTCGCCGCGATCCCGTCCCGCAGGGCCACGGCGGGCTTGAAGCCGAGCGCGGTGAGCCGGGAGACGTCCAGGAGCTTGCGCGGGGTCCCGTCGGGCTTGCTCGTGTCCCAGACGACGGACCCCTCATACCCCGTCACCTCGCGCACCACTTCGGCGAGTTCACTGATCGGCAGGTCCTCGCCGCAGCCGATGTTGACCGGGCCGTCGCCGTCGTAGCGCTCCAGGAGCAGGGCGCATGCCGCCGCCACGTCGTCGACGTGCAGGAACTCCCGGCGCGGGGTGCCGGTGCCCCACAGCACGACCTCCGGCGCGCCGCTGACGCGGGCCTCGTGGAAGCGGCGGACGAGCGCGGGCAGCACGTGCGAGGTGGCCAGGTCGAAGTTGTCGCCCGGGCCGTAGAGGTTGGTCGGCATGGCGCTGATGTACGCGGCGCCGTACTGGCGGCGGTAGGACTGCACCTGCGTGATGCCGGCGATCTTGGCGATGGCGTAGGCCTCGTTGGTCGGCTCCAGCGGGCCGGTGAGCAGCGACTCCTCCCGGATGGGCTGCTCGGCGTGCTTGGGGTAGATGCAGGACGAGCCGAGGAACAACAGCCGCGGGACGCGGGCGGTGTGCGCGCCGGCGATGACGCTCAGCTGGATCCGCAGGTTGTCCTCCAGGAACTGCACCGGGTAGGTGCTGTTGGCCATGATCCCGCCGACCTTGGCGGCGGCCAGCACGACGGCGTCCGGGCGGGCGTCGCGCAGGAAGGCCTCGGTCCGCGCGGCGTCGCGCAGGTCGAGCTGGTCCCGGGAGCGGGTGAGCACCTCGTGTCCGTCGGCCGTCAGCCGCCGGACCACCGCGGACCCGACCAGGCCCCGGTGGCCCGCGACGAACACGCGGGCCCCGCGCGGGAGCAGCGAGGGCGAGGACGCGCCCGGGGCCGCGGGCGAGGGCGAGTGCGCCGGCGAGGGCGCCGTGGGCTGGTGCGAAGCGTCGGCTGTCATGCGCGGATTGTGCCAGCGCCGGACGGCCGCGGGGGGCATTCCTCGACAGATCAGTGCAATTCACATGAAAACGTGACCGGTTGGTCGCGTCGGAGGGGGTTTTGAATGGGCAAGTCGGCACTCATCACCGGGGTGACCGGGCAGGACGGCTCCTACCTGGCGGAGCTGCTGCTGGCCAAGGGCTACACCGTGCACGGCCTGATCCGCCGGTCGTCGACGTTCAACACCGAGCGGATCGACCACATCTACCAGGGCCCGGACCGGCCGGAGCGGACGTTCGTGCTGCACCACGCCGATCTGTCGGACGGGGTGGCGCTGGTGAACCTGCTGCGGGACCTCAGGCCCGACGAGGTGTACAACCTGGGTGCCCAGTCCCATGTGCGGGTCTCCTTCGACGCGCCGCTCTACACGGGCGACGTGACCGGGCTGAGCACCGTCCGGCTCCTGGAGGCGGTGCGGGCCAGCGGCGTGGAGACCCGGCTGTACCAGGCGTCGTCCTCGGAGATGTTCGGCGCGACCCCGCCCCCGCAGAACGAGAAGACCCCGTTCCACCCCCGCAGCCCCTACGGCTGCGCCAAGGTCTTCGGCTACTGGGCGACGGTCAACTACCGCGAGGCGTACGACATGTTCGCGGTCAACGGCATCCTCTTCAACCACGAGTCGCCGCGCCGGGGCGAGACCTTCGTGACCCGGAAGATCACACGTGCGGTCGCCCGGATCAAGGCGGGCCTCCAGGACCGCCTCTACCTCGGCAACCTGGACGCGGTGCGCGACTGGGGGTACGCGCCCGAGTACGTCGAGGCGATGTGGCGGATGCTCCAGCGGGACGTGCCCGACGACTACGTGGTGGCCACGGGCGAGGCCGCGACCGTACGGCAGTTCCTGGAGGTCGCGTTCTCGCACGCCGGCCTGGACTGGACCGAGTTCGTCCGCTACGACCCCAAGTACGAGCGCCCCAGCGAGGTCGACGCCCTCATCGGGGACGCCTCCAAGGCCGAGGAACTGCTCGGCTGGAAGCCCTCGGTGAAGGTGCGGGAGCTCGCCCGGATCATGGTGGACGCCGATGTGGCCCGGCTGGAGGCCGAACTGGCCGGCACCGCCGTACGCGTGGACCGGTGAACCGCCGGCACGCCACCCCTTGAGCCCTCTCCCACCGCCGGGCGGCCCGGTCCCCCCCTCCCCCGGGCCGCCCGGCCCTTCGTACCCGTCCCGGCTCCCCACCCCGCGAGGACGCCGCCCACAGCACAGGTACACCCGCTCGCACCGCTAGGAGAAACCATGCACGGCAGTTCCACACGCCCCGGACGGCCGGGGCGCCGGCCAGGACGCCGCAAGACGCTCACCGCGCTCGGCCTGGCCTGTGCCACTCCCCTGCTCTGCCTGCCGCTCGCCACGGGCGAGGCCGGGGCGCTCACCCCGCCGGTCGCCCTGACCGCCGACAAGCTGCCGACATGGCAGGCCAACGGCGTGGTGTGGGCCCTCGCCCAGGCCGACGGCGTGGTGTTCGCCGGCGGCACCTTCTCGGCGATCCGGCCCGCGGGAACCGCCGTGGGGGGCAGCGGCGAACGCTCCGCGGTGAACTTCGCGGCGTTCGACGCGGCGACCGGCGCGCCCACCGACTGCCGGTTGTCGTTCACGGTGGGCAGCGGCACCGCGACCGTACGCGCGCTCGCGGTGTCGCCGGACGGCAAGACCCTGTACGTGGGCGGGTACTTCGGCGCGGTCAACGGGGTCGGCGCGAGCAGTCTGGCCGCCATCGACATCGCCACCTGCACACCCCGCACCGACTTCCGCCCGACCGTCCCGGCCACCGTGCGCGCCCTGGCCGTGACCGACGGCACGGTCTACTTCGGCGGCGACTTCACCAGCGTCAACGGCACCGCCCGGCAGCGGTTCGCCGCCGTGGACACCTCCGGGAAGCTGACCTCCTGGACCGCGAACGCGGACGCGCCCGGACGGGCCGTGGAGGTGACCGCGGACGGCGGCCACGTCGCGATCGGCGGCGACTTCTTCACCGTCAACGGCAGCGACTCGCACGCCCTGGCCGTCACCGACGCCACCACCGGCGCGGTGACCCACACCTACCCGCGCGGCTTCTTCTCGGACACCTCCGTCGTCAAGGACATCACCGCCGACGCGACGGGCGTCTACACCGCCAACGAGGGCACCAGCGGGTTCGACGGGCGGACGGCCTTCGACCCCACCACCTTCGATCAGCGCTGGCGCGACACGTGCTACGGCGCCACCCAGGCGCTCCAGCTGTACAAGGGCCTGGTCTACAGCGCCTCGCACGCCCACGACTGCTCCTCGATGGGCGGGTTCCCGGACGGCCAGCGGCGCCATCTGCTGGCGGAGGGCATCAACGACCCGCACTTCGTGGGCTGGGCGCCGGACACCAACGACGGCATCGGCGAGGGCATCGGCCCGCGGGTGTTCGCCCTCGCGCCCAAGGGCGGCACGGACTACCTGTGGGTGGGCGGCGAGTTCACCACCGTCAACGGCACCGCCCAGCAGTCGCTGACCCGGTTCTCCTCCGGCCCGGACACCGGCGCGCCGACCGTGCCGCAGGTGCAGGTGGAGAGCACCGAGCCGGGCAAGGTCGCCGTGCACTGGCGCTCCAGCTACGACACCGACGACAGCAGCCTGACCTACAGCGTCTACAAGGACAACGGCACCACCCCGGTGCACCAGGTGACCGCGAGCTCGCTGCCCTGGTCCCGGCCCCAGCTGACCTGGACGGACACGGACGTGGCACCGGGCGAGACGCACTCGTACCGGATCACCGCCTCGGACGGCCCCAACACCTCCGCCAAGTCGGCCGACCAGTCGGTGCGGGTGGCCTCGGCGGCCGACGCGTACGCGGCGACGGTGCGCGGTGACGGCGCCTCGCTGTACTGGCGTTTCAACGAGGCCTCCGGCGCGTACGCGGCCGACAGCTCCAGCGGCGACGACAGCGGGGTGCACTGGAACGCGCCGGCGCAGGCCGTCGTGGGCGGGGCGGCGGGCTCGGACCGGTCGATCGCGTACACCGGCTCGCAGAGCGAGTGGACGTACACGGACCAGCCGCACAGCGCGCCGTCGGCCTTCTCGCTGGAGCTGTGGTTCAAGACCACCAGCACCACCGGCGGCAAGCTGATCGGCTTCGGCAACAAGGTGCAGCTGGTGTCCAGCCAGTACGACAAGCACGTCTACATGACCGACAGCGGGCGGCTGGTCTTCGGCGTGCGCGCGGACACGACGCGGACGATCACCACCGTCCACTCCTACAACGACGGAAAGTGGCATCACTTGGTCGCCACCGAGGGCTCCAACGGCATGAAGCTGTACGTCGACGGAAGCCTGCGCGCCTCCAACCCCCTGGTCACCGGCAACCAGTCGTTCACCGGCTACTGGCGCGTCGGCGGGGACAACCTGGACTCCTGGCCGAACAAGCCGACGAGCCGGTTCTACACCGGGCAGCTCGACGAGGTGGCCGTCTACGGCAAGGCGCTGACGGCGAGCCAGGTCCTGGCGCACTACACGGCGGGGGCGGGCGGCTGATGAAGAGGGTCTCGCTGGTCGCGCTCGCCCTGCTGGCGCCGCTGCTGCTGGCCGGCTGCGGCAGCTCGGGCAAGGACGGGCGCCACACCGGGGCAGGCGGGAGCGCGACGCCGCGCCCGGCCGCCCCGGCCGCCCCCGCACCGGCCGGGGACGACCCCTCCGCCGCGCCGGCCTCCGGCACGCCCTCGGCGGGCAGCGGCAGGACGGCGGGCGGCACCGCCCAGGGTCCGCGCGACACCGTTCCCGACGCGGAACTCACCCCGGCCACCGGGTCGTTCACCAAGAAGGAGAAGAAGTACCTGTCGGGCCGGGTGCCCAAGGGCATGGACCCGGCGGCGATCCTCCAGGCCGGGCAGGACGTCTGCGACCGGCTCGCGTACACCGCGAAGATCGACCGGGACGCGGCCGTGGGCGCGGTCATCGCGGGTGACATCAAGGGGGCCGACGCCGCCGTCAATGGCCTGTGCCCCGATCTCAAGCCGCTGCTCGCGGCGACGAAGGGCGGCTACGCGGACGGCACGCACGCCGCTCCGGCGCCCGGCACCTACCGTGCGCTGACCAAGTCGAAGGACTGCTCCTGGTCGCTGGACGGCGCCTCGGGCCGGCAGCACACGGTCACCGTGCGGAAGGGCACGAAGACGTTCACGTCCACCGGGTGCTACGCCTGGGCCCGTACCTGACGCCACCGGGCCGTGGGGCCGCCGGAGCGCGGCCCCGCGGCCCTTCCGGCTCCATGGCCCTTCCGGCTCCACGGCCCTTCCGGCTCCACGGCCCGGCGGCGGCTCAGCGCAGGGACTGGTACAGGGTGTGGAGCCGGTCGGCGACCGCGTCCAGGGAGAAGGACGTGCGGGACAGTTCCCAGGCGGCCTTCGACGCCCGCTCGCCGGTGTCGGCGTCCAGCAGGTCCAGGATCTGCCCGGCCAGGTGCCGCGGGTCCGGGCAGACGCGGCCCGCGCCGGTGCGGGCGAGGTCGTCGGCGAGCCCGTTGGTCGGGGTCACCACCGACGGCACCCCCACCGACAGCGCCTCCAGCACCGACATCGGGAACGGCTCGTCCACCGACGGCAGTACGTGCACATGGGCGCGGCGCAGCTCGTCCAGGACGGCGCCCGGAGCCAGGGTGCCCAGGTAGTCGACGGAGGCGGCCACGCCCAGTTCCTCGGCCCGTTTCAGCGCCGTGCCCAGCTCGCCCTCGTCGGCCCCGGCGAGCACGAAGCGGGCGTCGGGGTGGCGGCGCAGCACCTCGGGGGCGGCGGCGACGAAGTCGGCGGGGCGCTTGCGGGCCTGCATGCGGGCCAGGTAGAGCAGCCGGGGCGGTCCGGGCGGGCGCGGGCGGCGGTCCTGCGCGGGGACGCCGTTGACCAGCCGTACGCCGTTGCCGGGGTCCGGGCCGCCGAGGACGGCGTCCAGCGCCTTGCGTTCGTAGGAGGTCAGGTGCAGCACGGCCGAGGCACGGCGCAGCACCCGGCGCACGGCGAGCAGGTCGAGCAGCTTGGCGAGCGCCTTGTCGCTGGGGTCGACCATGCCGTGGGTCTGCACCACCAGCGGGCGCCCGGCACTGAGCGCGGCCAGCGCGAGGGGCAGGGTCACCAGGTCGCGGGCGAGGTGGACGTGGACCACGTCGGCGTCGCGCACCAGACGGCGCGCACCGGCCAGCAGCGCGGGCGAGGTGATCCCGCTGAAGCCGGCGCCGGGCAGCACCCGGCGGGCCGGGTAGAGGCGGGCGGGGCGGCCGTCGACGTCGGTGGGCAGCGGCCCGTCGAAGCCGGAGCCGAGGGCGACGATCCTGCTGTCGACGCCGCGGGCGGCGAGCCCGGTGGTGAGGTTCACGGCGACCCGGACGGGGCCGCCGAAGGACTGGGTGGGGGTGTGCAGGGTGACGGCGTGCAGGGCTCTCACCGGGTGCGCTCCTTCACGGCCTTCATCGCCTTCGCGGCCGGGTGCGGTGCGGGTTCCTCGAGCGCGCGGGTGCCGCCGGCCGTGTGCAGGGTCAGCTCCGGCAGGTCCCGGGCGAGGACCGTGCCCGCGGAGACCACCGCGTGCCGCCCGACGGTCACCCCGGCCAGCACGGTGGCCCGTGCGGCGATCCAGGCGCCGTCCTCCACCCGGATCGGCGCGTTGCGGTAGCGGAAGTCGGTGGTGCGGTGGTCGTGGCTGCCGGTGCACAGCAGCGCCTCCTGGGAGACGCACACATGGGAGCCGATGGTGACCGGCTCCAGGTTCAGCAGCCAGGCGCCCTCGCCGATCCACGTGTGGTCGCCGACGGTCAGCTTCCACGGCCACAGCACCCGGACCCGGTGCCGGATCAGCACCCCTTCGCCGATCCTCGCGCCGAAGGCCCGCAGCAGCGCCACACGCAGCCGGGCCGGGCAGAACCACGCCATGAAGAGCGTGTTCATCACGCAGAACCAGAGCGCCTGCGTGACGATCCCGCGCCCCTTGTCGTATCCGGACAGTGTGAACGTTCGTAGATCGCGCACGTGTTCCCCCTCTGTGAGCCACCCTAGGGATTTCCACCGTCACTCGCACACAAATCCGTAGACTCTGTGAACGAAAAGCGACAGGGGGGTTCATGGCGGCGGGAATTCACACGACGCGTGCGGCTCGTGCGCCGCGCGCGGTCGAGGCGCCCGCCGGCGCGCGGGTGCTGCCCGGCGCCCTGCGACGGGTGCTGGCGCTGCCGCTGGTGCTGGGCCTGACCGTGCTGCTGCCCGCGTTCGTCACGCTGCGCCAGGGCGCGGGGCTGCGCGACCAGGCGTACTGGCTGCAACTGGTCCTCACGGTGTACGCGGGCGCGCGGCTGTCCACGATGATCCTGGGCCGGCACCGCAAGCTGCTCCAGGGCACGTTCTGGCTGTTCGTCTACATGGCGATGGGCATCGCGCCGCTCGCGCAGGCCGTCATGGGCACCTACCCGGTGCCGGTGGCGGGCTCCCGCAGCGACCTGGCGCTGGCGGTCGGGCTGGTGCTGGCGGCGTGCGCGGCCTTCGACGCCGGTGCGCTGCTGGTGCGGCCCGGGGTGCGGCCGACGGCTCGTACCGTGTTCCGGCCCGCGATGGTCGCCCGGCGGCGCCTGGCGCTGCTGGTGGGGCTGGCGTTCGCGGGCAGCGCGCTGTTCGTGCTCAAGCTCGGCGGGCTCGGCGTGTTCTTCTCCAGCCGGATGGAGATCACCCAGTCGATCGACGACAGCGGGCTGGGCGACGGCGGCTCGCAGGCCGGTACGGCGATGCTGCGCGGCTTCGGCACGGTCCCGGCGCTGCTGGCGCTGATGGTGGTGACCCGCTGGCTGATCACCTCGCCCAGGGCGCGCAGGCGCCCGCTGCCGTGGCTGACGCTGGCCGCGCTGGCGGCCGTGAACCTGGTCGTCAACAACCCGATCTCCAACCCGCGTTACTGGTTCCTGACCGTGCTGCTCGCGCTGCTGTTCACGGTGTTCCCGCAGAGCCCCACCATGTACCGCACGGCGCTGACGCTGGGCGTCGCCGCGGCCGTGCTGATCTTCCCCTTCGCGGACAAGTTCCGCTACGACAGCGCGAACACGCCCGCCGCCCGGCAGAACTCCTCGGTCCTGGACCCGCTGGTGGAGAAGGACTACGACCAGATGGCGATGTTCGCCAACACCATCACCTACGTCGACGCGGGCAACGGCCACACCTACGGCCGCCAGCTGACCGGTTCGGTGCTGTTCTTCGTGCCGCGCTCGGTGTGGACGTCCAAGCCCAAGGACACCGGGGTGATGGTGAGCGAGTGGATGGCGGCGGCCAACACCAACCGCTCCTCCCCGCTGTGGACCGAACTGTGGCTGGACTTCGGCTCGGTGGGGATGGTCGCCGGGTTCGGGCTGATCGGCTGGGTGGCGGCCCGGGTGGACCGGCGCTACGCGCACAAGGTGGTGCGGGCCGGCCCGGCGAGCATCCTCACCCTGGCCGTCCCGCTCGTCGCCGGCTACTCGTTCATCCTGCTGCGGGGGCCGCTGCTCCAGGCCTCCGGGCGGATCGCGATCGGGGTGATGTGCCTGGCGCTGATCACGACACTGCGCCCGGAGCGGTGGCGGCAGCTGCGCTGACGGCCGCCTTGCTCTCGGGCCGGCGGGCGGCCTTCCACCAGGCCGCCGTGCCCTTGAGCACCGAGCCGAGGCACAGCCCCCAGGCCGCGCCGGCGACGCCCGCCCAGGCGTACCCGGCGAGCAGCAGCCCGGCCGAGACCGGCGAGAACATCAGTTGCACCGGCAGCGTGGTGCGCGGCGCGAGCACGCGCAGCGCGAGCAGCCCGCACACGCCGAACGCCATGGCCGCGTACTGGGCGCCGGTCGCCGGCAGCACCCTGGCCGCCGACTCCCAGGTGTCGCCGAGGAGCTGACGGCCGTAGCGGGTGGGCAGCGCGTACAGGACGGCCGCCCAGCCGGCCGCGACCGCGGCGAGCGCGCAGCCCGCGGCCAGCGCCGCGCGCCGCGGCGCGGGATGCCGGGTGAGCAGGGGCGGGCCGAAGCCGGTGGCCGCGTTGAAGGCCACGTTCAGCGGGCCGAACAGGGTGGTCGCGCCGCGCAGCGCGCCCACCGCGAGCGGGGTCGCGAACAGGCCGAGGGCGAGGACGGCGAGCTGGCTGGTGGCGTTGCCGACACCGAACTCCACCAGGAAGCGGCGGCCCAGGTGGCCGCGGGCGACATAGCGCCGCAGGTCGGTGCGCGCGCCGCGGACGTGCGGGCGCAGCAGGGCCAGGGCGAGCAGCAAGGCGGGCAGCGCGGACAGCCCCCACACCAGCGTCGTCCGGGCGGCGGAGGCGCCGTCCGGCTGCACGGCCAGCAGAGGCAGTGCGGCGCCGAGCCGCACCAGGTCGGTGAGCAGCGCCAGGTGGGGGGTGCGCAGCACGGAGAAGCAGTACCGCAGGGTGTCCTGGGTGAGGGTGATCGGCAGGACCAGGCCGAGCGCCCCGTACACGGCCGCGTCCGAGGAGGCCAGCGCGGCGCCGCCCGCGAGCAGCGCGCCCAGCACGGCGGAGGCGGTCGCGGTGAACGCGGCGGCGCCGCGGCAGGCGCGGCCGAGGGTCTCCGGCTCGCCCCGGTGCAGCACCAGTTCCTGGCCGACGTAGGCCCCGAACGCGCCCAGCAGCACGCTGAAGACGACGTAGGCGGTGGCGAACACGGCGAAGGTGGCGGCCTCGCTGTGCCGGGCGACCAGGACCAGGACGGCGATGTTGGTGAGCGCGCTGACCGCCTGGTCCAGGACGGAGCAGACGACGGCGGTGCGGGCTCTCACCGGCTGCCCGAGGACAGGGTGTTGAGGGGGACGGTCTCGTCGTGCAGCGGGGTCGAGGGCGCCGGGACGGTGGCGGCCTTCGGGGCCCGGCGGCGTTTCTTCCCCCGCCGGCGGTGCGCGCCGGGGTGCAGGACGGCGCCGAGGACCTGGCCGCCGGCCCCGTCGATGAGTTCGCGGATGCGCTCCAGCGCGGTGCGGGCGGTGGTGCGCGGGTCGCAGACCACGACCACTCCGTCCACGCGGTCGACGAGCGCGAGGGCGTCGGCGTAGGACAGGACGGGCGGGGCGAGGACCACGACCGTGCTGCCCGGGGCGTCCGCCTGGTCCAGGAGGCGGGTGGTGGCCGGGGAGGTGAGGGTGCGGGCCACGTGCGGCACGCGGGTGCCGGGGACGAGGTCGAAGGTGCCGGACTCGCCCGCGTCGACGGTGACGATCCGGCCGGCGGGCCACGGAGTGCCGTCCCCCGATCGGCCGGTGGCCCACGTGGCGCGTCCGCGGGACGCCTCGGGCAGCCGGCCGGCGAGGTTCGGGCGGCGCAGGTCGGCCTCGACGAGCAGCGCGGACATGCCGGTCTCGGCGAAGCAGGCGGTGAGGTTGACGGCGACGGCCCCGGCGGTGGTGCCCTCGCCGTTCGGCTCGACGACGAGCAGCCTGCGGCGGTCGGCGAAATGGCGGTCGTAGGCGAGGCGGAACGCCACCGAGCGGTACTGCTCGGCGAGGGCGTCGTCGTCGGCGAGCAGCGGCCCGTCGGGGGCCTTGGGCAGGACGCCGAGGACGGGGGCGCGCAGGGCGCGGGCCACGGTCTCGGCCGAGCGGGCGGACGGGTCGAAGATCATCCGCAGCCAGGCGCCGAGCAGGCCGACCGCCAGGCCGAGCACGCCGCCGAGCGCGATCAGCAGCGGGGTGCCGAGGCCCTCGGCCTTCTTCGGCGGCTCGGCGGTCACCGTGACGTAGCCCGCCGTGGTGTCCAGGGACTTCAGCTCGGTGATGTTGTTGGTGAGCTGGGTGATCTGGCCGAGCAGGTTGGCCTGCGCGGCCAGCACGGTGCTCTTCTCGGTGTCGCCCTGGAGCCGGTTGATCTCCTTGATCAGGTCGTCGCGCTGCTTGGCGAGCGGGTCGAGCTGGGCCTTGTAGCCCTGGACCATCTTGGCGACGGTGCCGGCGGTCTGCGTCTCGCGGTAGTCGAGGTAGGCCTGGGCGAACGCGTTGGCGCCCTCGGCGGCGGCCTTGGGCGTGCCGGCGACGTAGGAGAACTTCAGCACCAGCGTGTTGGGCGGGTTGGTGACCTGAAGGTGGCTCTGAAGTGCGCCCACCTCGGAGGCGCCGCGGCCGAGCTTCTGCGCGGCGCGGGCGGCCACCGTGTTGCCCGCGGCGGTCTGGCGTTCGCTGCCGATGTTGATCTGCTTGTCGGCGGAGACCCCGTTCGACACGTACGGGTTGACGGTGGCCGCGCGGACGAGCACCTCGCTGGAGGACTCGTACGTCGGCGCCGAGCCGAAGGCGAACCAGGAGCCGGCGAGCAGGCCGGCGAGCAGGCCCGAGCCCACCAGGACGCGGTGCCGCAGGACCTGCTGCACCTGGTCGCGCAGGAGTTCCGGTTCGTCCTGCTGCCCCCGTGCCTCTTCGTTCATGCGTGTGCCGCTCCTTCGTGGGCGGTGGTGCCCTGTTCCAGTGCCTCGGCGAGCAGGTCGTCCAGGCGGCCGAGTCCGGCCGCGCGGCTGAGCCGCTCGTCCACGTACGCGGGGCCGCGGGCCCCCAGCCGGTCGGCGGCCTCCGGGTCGGCCGCCAGGTCCTTCAGGGTCTTCAGCAGGGCCGCCGGGTCCTCCGGCGGGACGAGCACCCCGGCGCCCGAGCGGCGCACCTCGTCGGCGGTGCCGCCCTCGGCCGCCACCGAGGCGATCACGGGCCGTCCGGCGGCGAAGTAGGAGGTGAGCTTGGACGGCACGCTCATGTCGAGCACGGAGGCCCGCTGGGTGACCGCGAGAACGTCCGCGGCGGCGAGGACGTCGGGGAAGTCCGCCTCGGCGGCGGGCGCGAGGAAGCGCAGGTTCGGCAGGTCGCGGGCGCGCTCCTGGAGGGCGGCGCGCTGGTTGCCGTCACCCATCAGGACGACGTCGACGCCCGGATCGAGCCGGGCCGCCTCCACGAGCACCTCCAGGCCCTGCTTCAGCCCCATGTTCCCCGAGTGCAGGACGACCTGGCGGTCCTCGGGCCAGCCGAGCCGTGCCCGCGTCTCGGCGCGCGGGCACGAGGGGCGGGCGACATGGGACCAGTTGGGCACCAGCCGGATACGGGAAGGGTCGACGCCCATGGCCTCCACACGGGGCCGGAAGCTGTCGTGGATGACGCCGACGAGGGTGGCCCGGCCGAGCGCGTACCGCTCCGCGCGGGCGGCCACGGCGGCCGCCTTGTCGCCGCCGCTGATCCCGCTCTGCGCGGCCGCCGCGCCCATCAGGTCCTGCACGACGGGCACGAACGGCACCCGGTGGCGGCGGGCGATACGGGCCGCGGCCACCGCGCCCGCCAGGGACGGCATCTGGGCGACGACGGCGTGCGGGCGGGGCATGCGGGGCGGGGCGGCGAGCTGGTGGGCGAGCAATGAGGCCTCGAACAGCGCCCGGCGCAGGGCGGTCTGCCGGGCGGGCACGGTGTGCCGGCGCCGGTGCACGGTCACGCCGCCGCGCGACTCCGTGGTCCGCCAGACGCCCGCGTACTCGGGGTCGAGCCGCCAGGCGGGGTAGTGCGGCATGCCCGCCAGGACGTGCGTGTCGGCGCCGCGGGCCGCCCAGTGTTCGGCCAGCTGGGTGGCGTAGGGGCCGATGCCGGTGTGCTCGGGCGCGTAGTTGGTGGAGACCAGCAGCAGGCAGCGGCCGGTGAGCGCGGCCCTCTGGTCCTGCTTCTCGCCGGCCCGGCCGGAATCGAATCCGGTCAACACTGGTCCCCTTCCCCCCAAAAGTGATCCTGGCCCACCTTAACCGTTCACCGGATCTCCAGGGCGGCTTCACAGTAAGGTCGTTGGACCGTCAATCGTCTTTGACGGGTGGGTTCGACGGGTGGGCGTTCGCCACATTCGCACGGCGGCGCCGCGGCGGTCACTCGTGACGCGCACTCGTGACGTTCACCGTGGGGGGAGAACGCATGGTCCATCGTGTCGGTTATGCACCCGGCGTCTACGACCTGTTCCACATCGGCCATCTGAACATCCTGCGCCATGCCCGCAGCCAGTGCGACTATCTCGTCGCCGGCGTGGTGTCGGACGAGATGGCCGAGCTCGCCAAGGGGCGCAGGCCCGTGGTCCCGCTGCCGGAGCGGCTGGAGATCGTGCGCAGCGTCCGGCACGTGGACGCGGCGTTCGTGGAGACCGTGCCCGACAAGCTGGAGACGTGGAAGCAGGTCCGCTTCGACGTGATCTTCAAGGGCGACGACTGGCGGGGCACCGAGAAGGGGGAGAGGCTCGAGCGCGACTTCGCGGCCGTCGGCGTGGAGGTCGTGTACTTCCCGTACACCGTCCACACCTCCAGCACCCTGCTGACCAGGGCGCTGGACGCGCTGGTCACGCCGGGTTCCGGGGAAGCGCGGACAGCTCCCTGAACCACTTGGCGAGGAACGCCACGAGGAAGAGGGCGTGCACCGCGGCGAGGACGGCGTAGACCGCTCGGAACAGCCCGGGCGCGCCCAGCGTGAGGAACACCAGGCAGAACACCCCGTAGTCCACCGGCAGCAGGGCGACCGCCCGCAGCAGGGACGGCGGGGCCGCGGCCGACGCGCCACCGCCCGGGTTCCCGGCCGTCCCCGGGGCCGCCAGGGTGGCGGTGCCGGTCGCGCCCTGGGTCATGGCGCGGGCGGCGGCCTGGGCGGCGGCGCGCTTGAGCTGCTCGGTGAGCAGGCCCCCGCAGAAGGTGACCACGGCCGCCAGCTGGAAGCCGAGCGGAAGCAGCAGCCAGCCGTCGCCGGGGAGGTCGAAGAAGCGGTAGAAGGAGATCAGCACCGCCGTGTGCAGGGCGACCATCTTCACGCAGTCCACCACGTGGTCCAGCCACTCCCCCGCCGGTCCGCCCTTCCCGGTGAGCCGGGCGAGCTGCCCGTCGGCGGAGTCGAAGGCGAAGCCGACGACCAGCGCGGCGTACACCGCCAGGGCGAGCGGCCAGGAGGGGCGTACGAGGGCCACGGCGGCGATGCCCGCCAGGGTGAACACCGCGCTGACCAGCGTGACCTGGTTCGGGGTGAACCCCGCCCGGTACGCCCCCGCCGCGAGGTAGCGTCCCGCCGGCCGGTTCACGTACCGCGAGTACAGCGACACGCCCTTCGCCGACTTCTGCGCCCCGCGCAGCTCCCCCAGCACCGTCGTCCCCACGAGCCCCCCTCGCGTCCGCACTGCGGCACCGCCCCCGGCGCCCCGGTCAAGCGCCATGATGACATGCGGAACGTCCCGGTCAGAGGAGTTGCGCCGGGGATGGGCCAAGAGGACCGTCCATGTGTCACCCGCCGTGTCACCGGCCCCACCGTCCGGGACGGTGTCGAAGCGCTTCGACGACCTATGGACACCCACTCTCACTGAAGCTACTGTCGAACCACCCTCACACCGCACCTGTCAGCAACACGCGCCCGTCGAAGCGCTTCACAAAGCTTGGAGAGCCGGATGGTCACCCTCGCCGAGGTCGCCCAGCACGCCGGAGTCTCGGCGAGCACGGTGAGCTATGTCCTCAGCGGCAAGCGGTCCATCTCCGCGAGCACCCGGCAGCGGGTCGAGCAGAGCATCCGGGAGCTCGGCTACCACCCGAACGCCGGCGCCCGCGCCCTGGCCAGCAGCAGGTCGAACATCGTCGCCCTGATGATCCCACTGCGCACGGACATGTACGTGCCGGTGATGATGGAGATCGCCATCGCGGTGGCGACCACCGCCCGCACCCACGGCTACGACGTCCTGCTGCTCACCGGCGAGGAGGGGCCCGACGCCGTGCGCCGGGTGACCGGCAGCGGCCTGGCCGACGCGATGATCGTCATGGACGTCGAGCTCCAGGACGAGCGGCTGCCGCTGCTGCGCGGAACCGGCCAGCCCTCGGTCCTGATCGGCCTGCCCGCCGACACCACGGGTCTGACCTGCGTCGACCTGGACTGGGGTGCGACGGGTGCGCTGTGCCTGGAGCACCTGGCGATGCTGGGCCACCGCGACATCGCTGTCATCGGCGAGGCGCCCGCCGTCTACGAGCGGCACACCGGTTTCGCCGAACGCACCCTGGACGGGCTGCGCTCCCGCGCCCGGGAGCTGGGCCTGAAGGTGCTGCACCGTCCCTGCGAGGGCGGGTACGACGCGATGGCGGCGACCCTCGCCCGCATCTTCGACGAGCGTCCGGGCACCACCGGCTTCGTCGTGCAGAACGAGTCGGCGGTGGAACCGCTGCTCGCCCTGCTGCGCCAGCAGGGCCGGGCCGTGCCCGAGGACGTGTCGGTGGTCGCGATCTGCCCGGAGCAGGTCGCCGTCCAGGCCTCGGTGCGGCTGACCTCGGTCGCGGTCCCCGCCCAGGAGATGGGCCGCCGCGCGGTCGAGCACCTGGTGGCCAAGCTCGACGGGCGCGGCAGGGACGAGGTGACACTCCTCGCCCCCGAGCTCACCGTCCGGGCCAGCTCGGGACCGGCCCCTTCCGCACCCTGATCCACGAGCACCACCCGCACGCCGACCGCGCCCCGATCCGCCCGCCCTGTCCCAGGCCCTTCACGTCCCGTCCGCCCGCCCTGGCCGGCCGTCTCCCCTCCATCCCCACCCGGTCCCACCCCACGCCGTACGCGCCCTGATCCTCCCTCCGTACGCGGAGCTCTCTCCGCCGGGGGCACCGCCCTGCCCGCACCCTTCAGGAGCACGCCCGTGAATCAGCCCGCCGCAGCACCGCCCGAAACGCTCCCCGAGGCACCCGCCGAGACGCCCGCAGCGCTCCGGCACAAGGTCAGCCTCGCCCAGTCCTCCCCCACCGTCGGCACGTTCCGTGAGAGGGACGGTGCACTGGAGTGGAGCGGCCGTCAGGAGACGGTGCGCATCGAGCCGTGGGGGCCGGACGCGGTCCGGGTGCGCGCCCGGCTCGGCGGCCCGGTCCTCGACGGCCTGCCCGGCGCTCTGCTGCCCGGCGCCCCGGTCACCGGCGGCATCCTCAAGATCGAGGACGGCCGGGGGCGCCTGACCGTCGGCGCGCTCACCGTCGACATGGACGCCGAGGGCGTGATCCGCTTCCTGCGCACCGAGGACGACGGCGAACTGCTGTCCGAGGAGCGGGCGCACTTCTGGTGGCCCGGCCCCCGCCTCTACACCGCCGTCGGAGGCGGCCACCACCGGCTGGAGCAGCGTTTCGCCGCGTACGACGACGAGAAGCTGTACGGCCTCGGCCAGCACCAGCACGGTCTGCTGGACCAGAAGGGCACCGTGCAGGACCTGGTCCAGCGCAACGCCGAGGTCTCCGTGCCGGTGCTCACCTCCAGCCGCGGCTACACCCTGCTGTGGAACAACCCGGCGATCGGCCGGGTCGAGCTGGCCGCGAACGGCACCCGCTGGGTGGCCGACTCGGCCCGGCAGATCGACTACTGGATCACCGCCGGCGCCCCCGCCGACGCCCAGCGCCGCTACAGCGCGGTGACCGGACGCACCCCGATGCTGCCGGAGTGGGCGGCGGGCTTCTGGCAGTGCAAGCTGCGCTACCGCACCCAGGACGAACTCCTCGCCGTGGCCCGCGAGTACAAGCGGCGCGGGCTGCCGATCAGCGCGATCGTCTGCGACTTCTTCCACTGGACCCACCTGGGCGACTGGAAGTTCGACCCGAAGGAGTGGCCGGACCCGGCGGCCATGGTCCGCGAGCTGGACGAACTGGGCATCAAGCTGGTGGTCAGCGTCTGGCCGTCGGTGTCGCCGCTGAGCGAGAACCACCCCGTGATGGAGCAGCGCGGCTGGTTCATCGGCACCCAGTACGGCCCCCTGGCGCACGCCGACTGGCCGGACAAGGAGGTCGCCTCCACCGTCCAGGTCGCCTTCTACGACGCCACGAACCCCGGGGCGCGGGAGTTCGTGTGGTCGAAGGTGAAGGAGAACTACCTGGACGCGTACGGCATCGAGTCCTTCTGGCTGGACGCCTGCGAGCCGGAGCTGAAGCCCGGGTTCCACGAGAACCTGCGCTACTGGGCGGGTCCGGGGCTGGAGGTGGGCAACCTCTATCCGCTGGAGAACGCCCGCGCGTTCCACGAGGGCCTGCTGGCCTCGGGCCGCGAGGAGGTCGTCACCCTGAACCGCTCGGCGTGGGCGGGCAGTCAGCGCCACGGCGCGGCCCTGTGGTCGGGTGACATCGGCACCGACTTCGCCACCCTGCGCCGCCAGATCGCGGCCGGGCTCAACACCGCCCTGTCCGGCATCCCGTGGTGGAACACCGACATCGGCGGCTTCCACGGCGGCGACCCGGACGACCCGGCCTACCGGGAGGTGCTGGTCCGCTGGTTCCAGTTCGGCGCGCTGTCGCCGCTGATGCGCCTGCACGGCTTCCGCGACCCGGGCATGCCGCTGGGCCCGGAGATGACGGGCGGCCCCAACGAGGTCTGGTCCTACGGCGAGGAGGCCTACCCGATCCTGGTGACGTACCTGCGGCTGCGCGAGCGGCTCAAGCCGTACGTCCTCTCGGTGATGCGGGAGGCCCACGAGGAGGGGCTGCCGGTGATGCGGCCGCTGTTCCTGGAGTTCCCCGGGGACCGGGCGGCCTGGACGGTGGACGACGCCTACCTCCTCGGCCGCGATCTGCTGGTGGCCCCGGTGCTGACGGCCGGCGCCACGGTCCGTACGGCGTATCTGCCGGCGGGCGCGCGGTGGACGGACGCGTGGACGGGTGCGGCGTACGAGGGCGGCCAGACCGTCACCGTCGACGCACCGCTGGACCGCATCCCGCTGTTCCTGCGGGACGGCGTTCAGCTGCCGGTCACCGAGTAGGCGAAAGGGGCCGGCCCCGCACGGGACCGGCCCCCTTCGCGCCCCTGCTCAGCTGCTGCTGACGCTCAGGCTGTTGGTGGTGAAGTTCAGCCCGCCGGACGACGAGGTGATCTCGTAGCCGAACTGCACGTCACCGATGGTCACGTTGCCGAACCAGCCCTTGGTGTCCTTGATCCACTTCAGGATCGGCAGGATGTTCACCGTGCCGGAGCTGGAGTTGGAGCCGCGCACGAACGAGAAGACGTCGTTGGCGCCGTTGTTGCCCTTGTAGACGGTCCAGGTGGAGCCGCCGAGGCTGACGGTGCCCTGCGAGCTGCCGAGCGGGCCGACGGGTCCGGTCTTGTTGACCCAGAGCATGATCTCGTACTTGTAGCCGGTGTCCCAGATGTCGTACGCCGTCTCGTAGGCGCCGGAGGACGGGACGCTGACGTTGTAGCTGCTGGTCAGCGAGGAGAGCGAGGTGATCGACTTGTTGATCACCTTCTTGGCGTTGGGGTAGGACTTGATGCCGCCGGTGTTGGGGTGGTCGGCCCACACGCCCCAGTTGGTGCCGGAGTTGGCCCAGATGCACTGGCTGCCGGCGCCGGAGCCCCAGATGTCGTTGTACAGCGTGTAGCCGTTCAGAGTGGTGCTGCCCCACTGGTCGCAGGAGTTCCAGACGGCGGCCTGGGCGGGAGCGGAGGCGAGGCCGACGGTGGCCCCGAGGGCCAGGGCGGGGGCGATCAGCGCCGTGGACAGGCGGCGGCTCAGTGTGCGTGATGCCATGGTGTTCCTCCATGGATGGGGGGTATGGGGGGTTTGCGGGGGAACTGCGGTGTCACGACGTCCCCAGGTCGAGGACGTGGTCCTCTCCGGCGACCAGGTCGAGCGGCCGGGCCCCGGAGGGAGTCCTGAGTTCGATGCGGTGGGTGCGGGCCGGGCGCAGGACGGCGGTGGCCTTCCCGCGTGCCCAGGTGAGGTCCAGCTCGGCGCCGAACCGGGTGCGCACGCCCCGCAGTTCGCCCTCGGGGCAGCCGGCCGGGAGCGCGGGGAGCAGGACGAGCCGGTCCGGGGTGGAGTGGACGAGCATCTCGAGGAGCACCGCGGGCAGGGTGTGGGCGGCGTCCGCGTTGTAGACGTTCCGGTGCGGGTAGTGGGCGCTCATCAGGGAGGCGTGGAAGAAGTCGCCCTCCAGGACGCTCTCCAGCGCGTGGGCGACGCGGTCGGCGTCGCCGAGCCGGGCCGCGATCAGGGCGTGGTGGAGGTGCCCGTGCGCGGAGTCGTTCTCGGCGCCGCGCAGTTCGAGGGCGCGGTGGGCGGCGGCGGCCAGGGCGGGGGTGTCGTGGGGGGTGATCTCGTCGAGGGGCCAGACGCCGTAGAGGTGGCTGAGGTGGCGGTGGTCGTAGGTGTCGTGCAGGCCGGGCCACGCCCATTCGGCGAGGGCGCCGTCGGTGTTGGTCCGGTGCGGTGGGAGGCGGTCGGCGAGGGCGCGCCGGCGGTCGGCCTCGGGGGTGTCCGGGTGGTACGCGGCGGCGGTGAGAAGGGCGTGCCGGGCGGCGGAGAGGTCCATGGCGGCGTTGAGGGCGCCCCAGCTGCCGTTCGCGGGCCGGTTCTCCGGTGAGTAGCTGGGGACGATCACGAGCCGGCCGTGCTCGTCGGTGCGGGTGAGGAAGTCCTCGTAGAACCGGGCGACCTCGGCGAGGGCGGCGGCGGTGCGGGGGTCGCGTGCACCGCGTGTGTCGTCGTGGTCGACGAGTGGTTTGAGCAGCCAGTCGGCGCCGGCGGTCCAGAGGTGCAGGGGGTACTCGCGGCTGAAGTGGTAGGAGTGGCCGGACTCGCCGTCGGTGTGCGCGGGCGCGACCACGCCCCGGGCGCCGAAGATCGCGCGGGCGTTGTCGCGCCAGTCGGGGAGCTGCGCGTGGACGAGCCGGGCCAGGGCCTCGGTGACCTCGGGCAGGGCGGCCGCGGCGGCGGAGGCGGTCTGGAGGTTGAGGTTGGCGTCCGTGGTGAACGCCCCCGACCAGGCGGTGTCCCAGTCCCCCGTCCACAGTCCGGTGAGGCGGGGCGGGAGCAGGCCGCTGGAGGAGAGCAGGTGGTAGCGGCCGGCCGCGAAGAGCCGTTCCAGGAGGGCCGCGCTCCGGGGGCGGGTGAGGAGTTCGGAGCCGGGCAGGGCGCGTTCGGCGGGGCCGGCGCGCAGATCGAGGGTGACGCGCTCGTAGGCGGTGCGGTGCAGGGACAGGTGGCGGGCGAGGAGGGTGTCGTACGACCCTGCGGCGGACGGGGCGGCCGGGGAGTGGGGAGGGTCGTGCGGCTCCTCGGTGAGCAGGTCGCGCAGGGCGCGGGCCTCGGCGGCCACGTCCAGTTCCCCGGTGTGCCGGCGGACCCGGGTGAGCAGGAGGACCGAGTCGGCGCCGGTGATGTGGGCCCCGGGCGGGGCGAGTTCGGTCGTGCCGCCGGTGACCGCGATCAGGGTGACGCCGGTGTAGGCGCGGTCGCTGTCGGGGTAGCGGGCGCGCAGGCTCAGTACGGCACCCTCGGCGGTGAGCAGTGCGCCGTGCCCCACACCCAGCCGGGCCGGCGCGCCGGGCAGCCGGTGGTCCAGACGGATGTCGAGGGTGAGGCCGGGCGCGGTGACCTGCTGGACGACCACGTCGTCGGCGCGGGAGACGAAGACCCTGCTGCTCCAGCCGCCGCACTCGGCGATGGTCTCGCCGGTGGTGAAGTCGACGGAGCGGCGGTAGGAGCGCCACGCGGCGGCCGGGCGGCGCAGACGGATCTGGAAGGCGGGGTGGAAGGGCTGCACCCACTGGAGCGGCCGGCCGTCGGTGAAGGACTCGGCGGCGCCGAGGACCCCGGCCAGCAACCGGTCCTGGACTTCGGCCAGTCGGCCGGCGAGGCGGGGTGGTCCGGCGTGCTCGCCGCCGTTGGGGCGTACGAGGCTGTGATGGGTGACGATGACACGGTCACCGTTCGGGTCGCCGAACGCAAGGGTGCCGTGGTGGCCGTTGCCGCTGAGGTAGGCGTCCTCCCAGCGGGCGGCGGGGAGGGGTTCCCAGGTGCCGTGCACGGGTCCGGCGGCCGATCCTCCGGTCATGGCGCGAGCACCACCGCTCCGTACCGTCCCAGTGTGGTGCGGTCGGTCACGGTCGCCTCCGTGAGCAGGTCGCGGTGGGTGCCCGGCACGTCCACGGTCACCGGTTCCCGCCCGTGGTTGAGCAGGAACAGCAGTTCTCCGCGCCGTACCGCCTCGACCCCGGCGGGCAGTCCGTCCAGCACGGGACGGACCCCGGCGTCGGCGGCGATCCGGGTGAGCAGCGCGCCCAGTGCCTCCGGCTCGGGCAGCGTGGAGAGGTACCAGGCGCGGCCCCGGCGCAGCACGGCGGGCATGCCGTCGAGCTCACCGCCCTTGTATGGGACCGTCTCGTCCACCGTCCCGGCGGCCTCGATCTCCTCCGACCACAGCGTTCCGTGCAGTCCGTCGCCGTACTCCACGGTCTCCCCCGCCTCGAGCGGCCACCACTCGTGCAGCGTGCGGATGCCGAACAGCTCGCGCAGCCGGGCGTCCATGCCGCCGGGGCGCACCCGGTCGTCCTCGTCGGCGATCCCGGTGAGGAAGCCGGAGACGAGGGTGCCGCCGCCGTGGACGTAGGCCAGGAGGTTGTCGATCGCGCTGTCGGTGAGGAGGTAGAGCTGGGGCACGAGCACGCACGTGTACGACGACAGGTCGTGCCCGGGGTGGGCGAAGTCGGCGGTGAGCCGGGACTCCCACAGGGCGCGGTGCCAGGCCCGCAGGACGTCCGGGAGGTCCACCTCCGTGGACGGGCGGCCGGCCTGGTCGCCGGCCCACCAGGAGTGCCAGTCGTGGAGGATCGCGATGTCGGCGGTGACGGGCGTGCCGGACACGCGCGGGCCGATGCGCCGCAGCTCTGCGCCGAGGGCCTTGACCTCCTGGAAGGTACGGCCCTGCTCTCCCGCGTGGCCGACCATGCCGGAGTGGAACTTCTCGGCGCCCTGCCGGGACTGGCGCCACTGGAAGTAGCAGACGGCGTCGGCGCCGCGGGCCACCGCCTGGAGGGACCACAGACGGTTCAGCCCACGGGGCTTGGGGTGGTTGACGCCGCGCCAGTTGACCGGTCCGGCCGCCTGCTCCATCAGCATCCAGGGCCCGCGGGCCTGGGAGCGGGTCATGTCCTGGACCAGGGCGCCGCTCTGCGCGCCGAGCGGATCGCGCGGGTCGGGGTAGAGGTCGACGGAGACGACGTCCTCCTCCTCGGCCCAGCGCCAGGCGTCCTGCCCGGACCACAGCGGCATGAAGTTGGTGGTGACCGGCAGGTGCGGGGTGTGCCGGCGGACGATGTCGCGCTCGGCGAGGTAGCACTCCAGCAGCATGTCGGAGGTGAAGCGGCGGAAGTCGAGCACCTGGGAGGGGTTCTTGAGGTAGTGGGCGCGGCGCGGGGGCAGGACGCCGTCCCAGCTGTCGTAGCCCTGGCTCCAGAAGGCGGTGCCCCAGGCGGCGTTGAGGGCGTCGAGGGTGCCGTACTTCGCGCGCAGCCAGCGGCGGAAGGCGGCGGCGGCCTCGTCGCCGTAGTCGTAGGTGCAGTACTCGTTGTTGATGTGCCACAGGGTGAGGGCGGGGTGGCCGGCGTAGCGTGCGGCCAGGTCCTCGGTGATGGCGGCGGCGTAGCGGCGGTAGGTCGCGCTGGAGTGCGAGAAGTGCTGACGGCCGCCCCACCACTCGGTGCGGCCGTCCTCGTCGCGCGGCAGGGTCTCGGGGTGCAGACGGCCCATCCAGGGCGGGGGCGAGGAGGTGGGGGTGGCGAGGACGACGCCGATGCCGCTGTCGTCCATCAGGTCCATGAGGCGGTCCAGCCAGCCGAACTCCCGTGCTCCCGGGCGTGGTTCGAGCTTCGCCCAGGAGAAGACACCGAGGGTGACGGAGTTGACGTCGGCGTCCTTCATCAGCCGGACGTCCTCCGGCCAGGTCTCCTCGGGCCACTGCTCGGGGTTGTAGTCGCCGCCGAAGAGGATGCGGCGGCGGGTGGCGTCGGCGAGGGACGGTACGTCAGCCCTTGACCGCACCGGTCAGCATTCCCTTCTTGAAGTGCCGCTGGACGAAGGGGGACAGGACCGCCACCGGCAGCAGCGCCATGACCATGACCGCCATCTGCACGGCCAGTCCCGACAACTGCCCGGTCCTGATGGCCTGCCCCAGCCCGACCGGCGCCTCGCGCTTCTGCACGAGTTGGATCATGACGTTCTGCAACGGCATCATGCCCTGGTCGTTCAGATAGAGCGACGCGTTGAACCAGGCACTCCAGTATCCGACGGCGTAGAACAGCGTGATCACCGCCAGCACCGCACGGGACAGCGGCATCACGATCTGCCACAGGATCCGGAAGTCCCCGGCCCCGTCGATCCGTGCGCTGTCGATCAGCTCCTGCGAGATCCCCATGAAGAAGCCGCGCAGCACCAGGATGTTGAACACACTGATGGCGCTCGGCAGGATCAGCGCGAGGTAGCTGTCCGTCAGTCCGAGGGACTGCACGAGCAGGTACGTCGGAATGAGCCCGGCGCTGAAGAACATCGTCGCCATCAGCGTCAGCAGGATCCAGCGGTGGCCGAGAGACCCGGTGCGGGAGAGGCCGTACGCGCACAGCACGGACACCGCCATCGAGAACAGCGTGCCGACCAGGGTGACGAGCACGCTGATGATCGCGGCCCGGGTCACCTGCCCGCCGCCGAGCAGCTCCCTGTAGGCGATGAAGGTGATGCCCTTGGGCACCATCACCAGGCCACCGGCCTCGTCGATGGTCTTACGGGAGGACAGGCTGGTGACCACCACGATCCACAGCGGGAACAGGATGCCCAGACAGGCAAGGCTCAGGACGAGCCCCTTGCCCGCCAGGCCCGCCCCGCTGGGCTCCTCCTCCCAGACCGGCCGCGGCGGGGCGGCCCACCTGCCGGATGCGCGTACGGGCTTGTCGATGACGGCGGTCACTTCTTGTACACCCCCTGCTCGCCCATGAGATGGGCCACCTTGTTCGCGGCGAGGACCAGTCCGAGGCTGACGACGCCCTTGACCAGGCCGGCGGCGGCCGCGTAGCCGAAGTCCTGGTTGCGCACGCCGTTCCACCACACGAAGGTGTCGAGGACTTCCGCCGCGCCCGGTCCCACGGCGTCGCGTTGCAGCAGGATCTGCTCGAATCCGACGGTGAGGGCGTCACCGACCCTCAGCACCAGCAGCAGGGCGATCACCGGCCGCAGCGCGGGCAGCGTGACATGCCAGATGCGGCGCCGGCGTCCGGCACCGTCCATCGCGGCGGCCTCGTACAGGTCCGGCGGTACGGAGGCCAGCGCCGCGAGGAAGACGATGATCCCCCACCCGGCGTCCTTCCACACGCTCTGCGCGGTGACCAGGAACTTGAAGGTCGATGGGTCGGTCATGACGTCCAGGCCGTCGAAGCCGTGTTGGCGCAGCAGCTGCGACAGCAGTCCGGCGCCGCCGAACAGTTGCTGGAAGACGGCGATGACCAGCACCCAGGAGAAGAAGTGCGGCAGATACAGGATCGCCTGTGCGATCGCCCGCACCCGGGGCCTGACCACACTGTTGATGAGCAACGCGAGCAGGATCGGGATCGGGAAGTACAGCACGAGTTGCAGGACGAAGAGCACCAGCGTGTTCTGGACGGCGTTCCAGAAGGCCGAGTCCTCGAAGATCCGCTGGAAGTTCTCCAGGCCGACGAAGGGGCTGTGCAGGATCGAGACGATGCCGTTGTCGCTGATGTAGGGGTCGTAGTCCTGGAATGCGACGACGTTGCCGAGGATCGGCAGGTAGTTGAAGACCAGGAGCAGTACGACGGCCGGCAGCGTCATCAGCAGCAGGACGCGGTCGCGTCTGAATCTGACTCTCAGACTCAGCCTGCCCGGGGCCTGCCCCTCCCGGGCACCCTTGGTGGCGGCGGGCGCCGCCGGTGCCTTCCCCGTTCTGTCGGCCTCGGCCCTGCTGCGAGGCACCGTGCTGTGGGACACGGTCGTTCTCCTTGCCTCGGTGCCGGGTCAGCTCGCCGCCGAGCCGTTCTCGTCGAGCAGCTTCTTGTACCAGTCGCGCAGCTTGTCGCCGCCCTTGCTCCTCCAGTCGGAGACGAACTGCTGCATGTCGCTGATCTTCTTGTGGCCGCGAGCGATGTCGTCCTCGAGCTGCTCGATGTCGTTGGAGAGATTGGTGTAGCGGGAGGGCTCGGTGATCTGCTGGCCCCAGAAGGACGACTTCCTGGTGAAGGCGCCCATCCGCTGCTGCCACTCGACACTGGCCTTGGTGATGTCCGGGAAGTCGGGGTGCGCGGTCGTCGCCGCGGGGCTGGCGACCATGACGTAGGCGTTGAGGACCTCGTTGTTGCCCTTGTCGTTCTTGACGGGCACACCGTTCTTGATCGTGTAGTGGGTGCCCTCGACCCCGTAGTTGGTCAGCATCCACTCCTTGGTGCCGTACGGCGCCGCGGTGACGTCGGCGACGGCCAGGACGTCCCGGATGACGGACTCGGAGGCCTTCTTGCTGACGAAGGCGAAGATGCCGGCCGGCTGCTCGGCCCACAGGGCCGGGTTCCCGCCGTCGTGGCCGAAGAGGTCCATGCCCCAGATCCTGAAGTCCGGGTTCTGGGTGGCCTGGGCGGCCTGCTGCCCGTACCACTGGACGATGTTGTTGTTCCAGATCAGGAACTCGCCGGCGGCGAACTTGGGGCTGGGGTCGGTGGCCTGGCTCTTGCCGAGCTTGAAGTCGGGGTGCACGTATCCGGCGGCGAACAGCTTGCGCGTCCACTCCAGCGCTTCGAGGTACTCCTCGGTCTCGATGCGGTACTTCAGCTTGCCGTCGAAGAGGTTCCAGCCGAGCGGCTTCTCCGAGCCGGAGAGCACACCGAAGATGTTGAACGCGGTCCACTTCATGTCGCCGCAGGCCCATCGCTTGGCCTTGGCGTCGGTGATCTCCTTGCACAGCGCCATGAACTCGTCGGCCGACGTGGGGATCTCGTAGCCCTCTTTGTCGAAGACGTCCTTGCGGTACAGGGGCACGATGCCCGTGACGGACGGGGCCGGCTGGGGCAGGCCGCGCAGCCGCCCACCGAAGATCGAGCGCCGCCAGGCATCCGTCGGGATCGCCGCGAGGTTCGGGTACTCCTTGACCTTGTCCCCGGACAGGTAGGGGCCGAGATCGGCGAACTTGCTGATGATGGCGCTGGGTATCTTGCCGCCCATGTTCCAGCCGGGGATGACCACCACGTCGGGGACGTCGCTGGAGGCGAGGACAGCGCCCAGCTTCTGGTCGTACGTGTTGCCGTCCTGGTTCTGCCATACGACGTCGACACCGATGAGCTGGTTCATCGCCGTGTAGTAGGGGTTGTTCTGCTTCGGCGGCGACCCCCAGAACGGCGACATGATGGTGACCTTGCCGCCCTTGCCGAGCTTCTTCGGCACCGAGGTCTTCAGGGTGGCGACGTCCAGCTTGCTGGTGAAGCCCACCGAGGAGCCGTTCTTGGCCGGGATGTCCGGCGTCACCACGTCGCTGGCCACATAGGCCGGCAGGATCTTCTTCGCGTCCTTGCCCGACGACGTTCCCCCGCCCGAGCCGCTGTCCGAGCCGCCGCAGGCGGCGAGCAGCGGCATCCCTCCGGCCACCGCTGCGGTGGCGACCGCCGTGGAGGCGAGGAAGCTTCTCCGGCTGGGGCCGGCGGGGGCGGGGGCGGCGTTCGTCATTGCGTCAACCCTTCGTGGCGCACCGGGGCACCCTGGCGGTGGCGCCGTCGGCTGCGGTGTCCCGATGTCTCGATGTCTCGAGTGGAGCTGGCTGTCTCGAGTGGAGCTGGCTGAGCCGAAGCGGTCCTCGGAGGGTGTCCCGTCGTCTCGACGGGCAGCTCATTGCGTCGAAGCGCTTCGATGTTGCTGCGAGGTTAAGTGAAGCCCCAGGGGTGCACAAGAGCCGGATCGAAGATTCCTCGATGCCGCCGGGGGCGTCGCGTGCTCGCAGGCACCGTGTAGCAGCGGCGGGTTGGCGGACTTCTTGCCTCGGGGCGTCTTGACACCCGACCCGCAGTCGACTGAGCATCGAAGCGCTTCGAAAGAGGCTCGCCGCTCCAGCCCAAGGGGACCACCGACGTGACCGTACGCACGCCTCACACGCCACCCTTCCGCGATCCGCGACTGCCGTTCGCGAAGCGCATCGACGATCTGTTGGCACGGCTGACCCTCGACGAGAAGGTCTCCTTCCTGCACCAGTTCGCGCCCGCCGTCGAGCGGCTCGGCATCGCCGCCTTCCGCACCGGCCAGGAAGCGCTCCACGGGGTGGCCTGGATGGGCCCGGCGACGGTGTTCCCGCAGGCCGTCGGGCTCGGTGCGACCTGGAACGACGAGCTGGTGCACCGGATCGGCGAGGCGGTCTCCAAGGAGGCCCGGGCCATGCGCGCCCGCGACGAGCGCGTCGGCCTCAACGTCTGGGCGCCGACGGTCAATCTGCTGCGCCACCCCCTGTGGGGCCGCAACGAGGAGGGCTACTCGGAGGACCCGAAGCTCACGTCGGCGATCGCCACCGCCTACACCCGGGGTCTGCGCGGCGACCACCCGGTGTACTGGCGCACCGCGCCCGTCCTCAAGCACTGGCTGGCGCACAACAACGAGACCCGCCGGGACACCACGTCGTCCTCCGTGCGCCCGCGCGTGCTGCACGAGTACGACCTGAGGGCCTTCCGCGACGCCGTACGGGCGGGTGCGGTGGCCGGGGTGATGCCCGCCTACAACCTGGTCAACGGCCGCCCCAACCACGTCTCGCCCCACCTGCGCGAGCACCTGCGCACCTGGACCGACCAGGACCTGCTGGTCTGCTCGGACGCCGGCGCGCCCTCCAACCTGGTCGACTCCGAGCACTACTTCGCCACCCACGAGGAGGCCACGGCCGCCGCACTGCTCGCCGGTGTGGACAGCTTCACCGACCACGGCACCGACCCGGCGAAGACCGTGGCACGCCTCCGAGCCGCCCTCGACCAGGGCCTGTTGACGGAGGCGGACATCGACACGGCCGTGCGCCGCCAGCTCTCGGTGCGCTTCCGGCTCGGCGAGTTCGACCCGGAGCAGGATCCGTACGCCGCCGCGACCGGCGGGTTCGACACCCCGGAGCACCGCGCCCTCGCCCGGGAGGCCGCCGAGCAGGCGGTGGTGCTCCTGAAGAACGACGGTCTGCTGCCCCTCGCCCCCGGCACCCGGATCGCCGTGGTCGGGCTGCTCGCCGACGAGTGCAAACTCGACTGGTACAGCGGCTCGCTGCTGCACCGCTCCACCCCGCTGGAGGGCCTCTACGAGCGGTTCGGCGCCGAACGCGTCGACTTCGCCGAGGGCGTGGACCGGGTGCGGCTGCGCACCGGCAGCGGCGCCTGGCTGCATGTGCCGCCCGCCGAGGAGGCGGACGAGCGGGTGCGCGGCGCGGAGGGCGCCCTCGACCCGGCCCTGCTGGCGGGCCGCACCGACCTGCCCCCGCTCACCACCGGCCCCACCGGCACCGAACTCGCCCTGATCGACTGGGGTGACGGCGTGCTGACGCTGCGCGCACCGGACGGCCGCTACCTCTCGGTGGCCGACGACGGCTACGTCCGCGCCTCCGCCGACCAGCCCGGCGGCTGGGTGGTGCAGGAGACGTTCCGCCTCGAACCCCACGGGCAACCCCACGAGAACCGTCACCTCCTGCGGCACATCGGCACCGGTCGCCATGTGTGTGTCGCCGCCGACGGCGTGAAGGTTGCCGGGGAGGACGGACCGGGCCCGGAGGTCTTCGAGCTGGTCGTGGCCGAGCGCGGCGAGGAGGCGGTGGCCCGGGCCGCCGCCGGGGCCGACGTGGTGCTGGTGGTCGCGGGCAACGATCCGCACATCGGCGGCCGCGAGACCGAGGACCGTACGACCCTGCGCCTGCCCGGCCACCAGGAACGGCTGCTGAGCGCCGCCCGCGCCGCCAACCCGAACACGGCGCTGGTGCTGGTCTCGGCGTACCCGTACGCCGTCGACCCCGCGCCGCTGCGCGCGATGCTGTGGACCGCTCACGGCGGGCAGGCGGCCGGCACCGCGCTGGCCCGGGTGCTCGCCGGCGACGTCTCCCCCGCCGGCCGGCTCCCGCAGACCTGGTACGCGGACGACTCCGACCTGCCCGGCCTGCTCGACTACGACATCATCGGCAGCCGCCAGACCTACCTCTACTTCGAGGGCACCCCGCTGTTCCCGTTCGGGCACGGACTGTCGTACGCGTCGTTCGCCTACGACGGCCTGACCGCCCGCGCCGACGGCGGGACGGTCCGCGTCTCCTGCACCGTCACCAACACCGGGGACGTCACCGCCGACGAGGTCGTCCAGCTCTACCTGCGGACGGTGAACCCCTCGGTCCCCCGCCCGCGCCGCGAACTGGCCGCCCACCGCCGCGTGACGCTCGCCCCGGGCGGCTCACTGGAGGCGGTCTTCGACGTCCCGCTGTCCGCCTTCGCGTTCTGGGACGTCGCCCAGGGCCGCCGGCGCGTGGAGCCGGGCCCCTGCGAACTGCTCGTCGGCGCCTCCAGCGAGGACATCCGCCTGCGCACCACGCTCATTCTCGACGGCGAACCCGCCGCGCCTCGCCCGGTGCGCGAACGCGGCCTGGAGGCCGCCGGCTTCGACGAGCAGTCCGGCATCGACATCGTCGACCGGACGAGGACGGCGGGCGACGCGGTGACGGCGGCGACCGGCCGGACGGGCGAACTGGTCTACCGGAGCTGCGACTTCGGGGAGGGCGTCCGTGAGGTGACCGCCGAGCTGTCCGGTGCGGGCGTCGCCGAGATCTCCCTGGACGGCGGCCCGGCCCTCGCCGTCCTCACCCCGGCCCCGGCCACGCCCACGTCGGACCCGTACGAGTACACCACCGTCCGCGCCGGGTTCACCGCCGACGGCGTGCACGACGTCCGTCTGAAGCTGCGCGGCCCGCTGCGGCTCGCGCGCGTCGGCTTCTCCGGTTGAGGGTCCGGAAGGAGCCGGCGAGGTGGGCCCGGCGCTCTCCAGGGCTGCCGGGCCCACCACCCACTTGATCAGCGAAAGGACTGAACCCGTGATGTCGGCGATGGTGCTCCCGCGGCCGTCGCCGACATCACGCGAAGGCCGTCGGGGCCGGTGTCAGTGGACCGGTTCGAGATGGCCGGCGTCCGGGCGCCCTGCACTCAGGTGGGCGGTGAGGAAGCGGGCGGCGCGGTCGAGTGCGGCGTCCGCCTCGTCGAGGCGGCCGTAGTGGTGCTGGAAGACGTGGGGAAGGCCGGGGCCGACTTCGAGCGTGACCTCGACGCCGTCGGCGCCCGCGCGGCCGGCCAGCCGGACCGCATCGTCGAGGAGCACCTCGTTCGCCCCGACCTGCACGAGGAGTGGGGGCAGTCCGGTGAGGTCGGCGAACACCGGACTGGCCAGGGGATGCGCCCTGTCGCCCGCGCCGACGTAGAGATCGGCGTAGGCGCGCAGGTCGGCCTCTGTGAAAATGGGGTCGGCGCTCTCCTTGGAACGGATGCTTCCGCCGGCGAGGGTGAGGTCAACCCAGGGGGAGAAGACGACCACGGCGGCTGGTTGCGGCAGCCCGGCCTCCCGGGCGGCGAGCAGCGTGGCGATACTCAAGCCGCCACCGGCGGAGTCACCGGCCATGACGAGGTCCCGTGGGTCGGTGCCCGACGCCAGCAGCTCGCGGTAGGCCGCGAGCCCGTCGTCGACCGCCGCGGGGAAAGGGTGCTCGGGCGCCGGCCGGTAATCCACCGACGTCGCGCGCAGCCCGGCGCGGCGGGCCAGTTCACCGACCAGCCCCGCGTGGGTGTCCGGTGAGCCGATGACGTAGCCGCCGCCGTGCAGGTAGAGCAGTCGGCCGCGGCCGGAGGCTTCGGCCGGCTCCAGCTCCAGTGCCGGCCGTCCGCCCAGGACGGTCCTGCGGGTGACCACTCCCTCCGGCGCGGGGCGGGTGACAGCCGCGGCGAAACCGCTGCGCTGCTCCTCGGGAGTGGGCCGCGTCTTGCTGCGAGGGGCGGATCGGAGTACGGCGTCCAGGGCGTCGCGCTGCTGTCGGGACATGCGGGGCCTCCATGGGTCGGGGTGCGAGGATGGATTCCTTGGAATCCATCTGCCTGACCCAACTAGATTCCAAGGAAGATGATTCCTAGGAATCTACTGGAGATAATGTGAGCTACATCACCCCGGCCTTCACCGATCTGGTCCGCGTCGAGACCCGGCTCTACAACGCGGTGAACACCCGGTTGCGCGCCGAACAAGGGCTGGGGCTGGGACAGTTCGAGCTTTTGGAGATCATCGACCGCGTGCCGGAGTGTCGCGTGCTCGACATCGTCAGCGAACTGGCGATCACCGTGGGTGCCGTCAGCAAGGCGGTCGACCGACTGGTGGCCGCGGGCTGGTGCCAACGGGCCGCACACCCCCAGGACCGCCGCTCGTCCGTCCTCCGCCTCACGCCTGAGGGCAAGAAGCAGTTGGCCGCTTCCCGCCCCCTCGTCGAAAGTGAACTCCGCTCGCTGACCGCGGCGGTTCCCCCCGACGACCTGGCCCGCATCGCCTCAACCCTGGCCGCTCTTCGCGCAACCCTCGAGGCGGGCAGCCACGGCCGGCCGGGATGAGGGGACATGACCCGCGCATGGCATCCGGCCCCAGAGCTGAGTGACGCTGCTTGTCCCGCGGATCGGAGATCTCGAAGTGAGCGGGTGGCGCGAGGCCGGGCCCAGTCGCGGAGGCGGCTCCGCCCGTGGCCGGCTCGTCGCCCGGTCCTGGGGTGGTGGGGTCTCCGGGGTTCTCCCGACCAACCGCCTCCACTCCACCACATCCCGGCCATCCGCTAGGTTCGTGCAGACGCACAGCGAGGGGGCAAGAAGTGCAGGTCGTTCGCACTGTCGACTATAAGACGCAACTCTTCGGCGGGGCCTTCAACGGTCACGTACTCGTGATTTCCGCGATCAATGAGCCACTCAAACTCGACACCGCTCGGGCAATCCTCAATCCACATCAGCCCATGCTCAGCGATCTGCTGTGGGACGGGCAACTCCCCGACCGGCCACGGGAGGACATCCCACCGAGTGGAATGGCTCGCGGAATGGCCATGAAGTTTCTTGAGCCTGATCCGCGCCTGTACCTGGAGACGGAAGTCCAGCGTCTCTCTGATTTCCTGATGGGGCCTGAAGCAGTTGTTCCCGTCTTTGGTTCACCTCCAAGTGGATGGATCCCTCTCAGAACCGTCATGGCTCATGCCGCTGGGGTGTTTGCTGCCTGGGGCAACAGTGGCGACATCCCGACAGCCCTGCTCTCGTACGTGGGCATGGTCGTACTGGTTCGCTTCGTCGATCCGGTTGCACAGTCGGCAGGTTCGGCGTTGGCAGACGGCGTCGGTGCCGCAATCCGTAAAGCATTCGGCCTGAGCGAGACACCTCAGATCGGTCAGGGTATTGCGCCTGAAGACGATTCAGGTGAGGGCATGTGAAGACTGTCCCGTAACCGTGGTCCATCCCCTCCACGACGAGTCGCTCCGCACTCCCGTGGTCAGCCGAAGATGAGCTCAACGTCTTTGTCCACGCAGAACCGCAGGAGGGTGATCAACTGACTGACGTCTTCGATGTGCCGTCGGACGACGGGGTCACTGTCGTCAGGCTGACGCTGGTCGAGAATCGCTTCCAGCCGGGGCGACATGGCCGCGCATTGAGCGGGTGCGAGGTCGGGGCCATCGTCGTCCGGATGGTTGAGCAGTGGCACCAGCGTGGTGGAGACGCTGCACCACCGGCGGTCCCCGCCGAAGCCGTCCATCTCGGCGAGCGTGAACCCCTCGGCCTGGGCCAACCATGCCCTGAACATGTTGAAGCCCGTGTAGGACCAGGAGATGTCCGGGCTCGCCACGTCGTCGTCGCCTGGGAAAAGCATCAGTCCCACCGTGTCCCCCTTGCTTGCTCGTGGACCATCCTTGGCCAGTTTGCCGAGCCCTTGGATATCGGCCTTGAGCCGGCCATGCCCGCGGGCGAGGACGAGCGGATGCGAAAACGGCCGCAGCCCCCGCACAGCGGGCTGCGGCCGTCGTCGGTGACCCGTCGCCGGGCCCTACAGGGCCAGGCCGGTCAGGACCAGGACACGCTCGTAGGTGTAGTCGTCCATGGCGGAGCGCACACCCTCGCGGCCCACGCCGGACTGCTTGACACCGCCGTACGGCATCTGGTCGGCGCGGTAGGACGGGGCGTCGCCGATGACGACGCCGCCGACCTCCAGGGCGCGGTGGGCGCGGAACGCCGTCTGCAGGTCGTGGGTGAACACGCCCGCCTGGAGGCCGAACTTGGAGTCGTTGACCGCGGCGAACGCCTCGGCCTCGCCGTCGACCTTCTGCACGGTGAGGACCGGGCCGAAGACCTCCTCCGTGGCGAGGGTGACGCCGGCCGGGACGCCGGCGAGGACGGTCGGCGCGTAGGAGGCGCCGTCGCGCTTGCCGCCGGTGAGCAGCTTCGCGCCCGCGTCCACGGCCTCGTCGACCCAGGACTCGACGCGCCGGGCGGCGTCCTCGCTGACCAGCGGGCCGACGTCGGTGGCGTCGTCGGACGGGTCGCCGGTGCCCTGCGCCTCGACCGCGGCGACGATGCGCGGCAGCAGGCGGTCGTACACGGCGGCGTCGGCGATCACACGCTGCACGGAGATGCAGGACTGGCCGGCCTGGTAGTTCGAGAAGGTCGCGATGCGGCTCGCGGCCCAGTCGAGGTCCGCGTCCGAGGAGTAGTCGGCGAGGACGACGGCGGCGGCGTTGCCGCCCAGCTCCAGGGTGCAGTGCTTGTGCGGCACCGACGCCTCGATGGCGTAGCCGACCTTGTCGGAGCCGGTGAAGGAGATGACGGGCAGCCGCTCGTCCTGCACCAGGGCGGGCATCTTGTCGTTGGTGACGGTCAGCACCGACCAGGAGCCGGCCGGCAGGTCGGTCTCGGCCAGCAGCTCGCCGAGGATCAGGCCGGACAGCGGGGTGGCCGGGGCCGGCTTGAGGATGATCGGAGCGCCGGCGGCGATGGCCGGGGCCACCTTGTGCGCGCACAGGTTCAGCGGGAAGTTGAACGGCGCGATGCCGAGGACGACACCCTTCGGGAAGCGGCGGGTGACGGCGAGGCGGCCCTGGCCGCCCGCGTCGGTGTCCAGGCGCTGGGCCTCGCCGCCGTTGAACCGGCGGGCCTCCTCCGCCGCGAGGCGGAACACGGACACCGCGCGCCCGACCTCACCGCGCGCCCACTTGATCGGCTTGCCGTTCTCGGCGGAGATCAGCCGCGCGATCTCCTCGGTGCGCTCGGCGAGCCGCTTGCTGACGTGGTCCAGGGCGGCGGCGCGTACATGGGCCGGGGTGGCGGCGAACTCGTCCAGCACGGCGTGCGCGGCGGCCACGGCCTCCTCGACCTGGGCGTCGGTCGGCACGCTGACCTTGCCGACCAGCCGGCCGTCCCACGGGGAGGTGACGTCGTAGGTGTCCTCGCCGGTGGCCTGGCGGCCGGCGAGCCAGAAGGCGTGGGTGGAAGTCATAGAGGAGTCCCGGCCCTTCCGCGTCGGAGTGTGTGCTTGCGCCGTCAACGGTAGGGCGGGGGCGGCGGCCGGACGCTTGTCCGAGGTGGAGCAGTACGCGGCGCGGGCGCGCCGGTTTGGCACAGGACCGCTCCGAACCACTCCGTACTGCTCCCTGCTACTCCGTCGAGACTGCTCCCTACTACTCCGTCGAGGTCGCCTTCAGCGCCAGCCACAGCTCCATCCGCACGTCCGGATCGTCCAGCGAGCGCCCGAGGATCTCCTCCACCCGCCGCATCCGGTAGCGCAGGGTGTGCCGGTGCACGCCGAGGTCGGCGGCGGCGGCGTCCCACTGGCCGTGGCGCGACAGCCAGGCCCGCAGCGAGGCCACCAGGTCGCCGCGCCCGGTCGCGTCGTGCTCGTACAGCGCGCGCAGCAGCCCGTCCGCGAACGCCCGTACGGCGTCGTCGGCGAGCAGCGGCAGGACGGAGCCGGAGGCCAGCTGCTCGTGCTCGACGAGCACCCGGCCGCGCCGCCGCGCCACCGACAGCGCCTGCTCGGCCTGCTTGTAGGCGGCGGCCGCCGCGATCGGCCCGGCCGGCGCGGACAGCCCCACGACCAGCTCGTCCTGGTCACCGGCCGTCGGCTCCGGCACCGCCGCCCGTGCGGCCTCCAGGGCGGCGGCGTACTCGCCGCACGCGGCGACGGCCGCGCTGCCGTCCCCGGCCAGCACCACCAGCCGCTCACCCTCGGGCACGACGAGGATCGCCTCCCCGGAGCGTGCCGCGGCCGCCTCCACGGTCTCGGCGAGGGCCGTGAGCGGGTCACCGCCGCCGCCGGCAGCGGCGGTCGCGGCCGTGGCGGGGGGCTTCGCCGGCTGTACGCGCGCGTGCCCGTCGGCGTGCGCCCGCGCGGCGGACGCCGAGGCCGACTCGGCGACGATCATCCGGAAGGGCGCGTCCAGCAGGCCGCCGTACAGGTCGCCGGCGACGGCACGGGCGTGGTCGGGCTGACCGGCGAGCAGCATGCGCAGCACGGCCGCGCCGATCCGCTGCCCGGCGGCGTGCAGCGAGCGGGAGCGTTCGGTGGTGAGGGTCAGCAGGGCGATCGCGGAGTGCACGGCGTAGCGTTCGGCGGTGCCGAGGGGTGCGGCGGTGCCGACGGCGAGCGCGGCGCGCGGGCGGCGCGAGGTGCCGATGGAGTGCAGCTCGACCCGGTCCTCGGTCTCCGGTCCGCCGACGACCGCGCTCGCGGGCGCGGGCCGGTCCCGCAGCCGTTCGACGTCCGCCGTGAGCCGGGCGGCCCTGCGGCCCGCCCACTCGGGCGCGGTGGCGACGACGGCGCCCGAGGCGTCGTAGAGCGCCGCCCAGCCGTCGACCTGGGCCGCGAGCGCGGCCAGCAGCCCCTCGGGGCCGGCGTTCAGCGCCTGTTTGGTCAGTTCCCGCTGGGCGGCGAAGCCCGCCGTGACCGCCTGGTACTGCTCGGCGGCGATGGCGGCCGAGACGGCCTTGCTGATCGCGAGGAACGGGGTGCGCCGGGGCACCTCCAGCAGCGGCAGCCCCTCCTCCTCGGCCGCGTCGACCAGCGCCTTGGGGGTCTCGTCGTAGTTGACGCCGACGGCGAAGCCGAGCCCGACCACCCCTGCGCCGGCCAGCCGCTTCACATAGCGGCGCATGGCCTCGGGGTCCTCCGCGTCCAGCTTGAGCGCGGTGATCAGCAGCAGTTCCCCGCCCTCCATGTACGGCACGGGGTCGGCGAGCTCGCTGACGTGCGCCCAGCGGACGGGGACGTCCAGGCGGTCCTCGCCCGCGCGCACGGTCAGCTTGAGCGCGGAGTGGTGGACGAGCGAGGCGAGCGTGGGGGGCATGGGGCCTTCAGGTCTGCGGAGGTGAGGTGATCCTTGTGATCTTTTGGCCGCCGCGTATGAACGGCCTGTGTCGATTCTGCCTCACTGTACGGTGACCGCGAGCCCTGGCCTCCGGTCGCGGGACGGGTTCAACCGCGCAGGTCCACCAGCAGCGGCGGCGCGTGCTCGCCCGCCACGCTGGTCAGCGACAGCACCGCGTGCCCCGGCGGGACCTCGTGGGCCAGCTGGGAGGCGGACCAGCGCTCCCGCTCGACCTGCCTGGTGGTCACGGCGTCGGTGGTCACGGCCTTCCCGGTGACCAGCTTGCGCAGGGCGTGCAGGGCCCGGGTCATCGGCTGGTCGGCGAAGACGGTGTGCTTGGCGACCTCGGTCGTCTCCACCCACTCGGTGCCCCAGGCGTGCGCGAACCGGCTGCCGTCCCAGGTGGTGACCCCGGACAGCGCCATACGGCAGCCGACGGCGCCGAGCAGCGGCCCGTGCAGCGCCTCGGGGACGTCCGCGACGGTGCGCAGGGCGAGGACGACCCCGGCGTTCTGCGCGCGCAGCCGCTGGATGCGGCGCACCGACTCGGCGGTGACGGTGCCGGTGGCGTCGTCCAGGACGAGGCAGGCGAAGTGGGGGCGCCGGGTGTCGCGTACGACGGTGTGGAACTGGGCGAGGACGAGCCGGGCGATCACCCGGGACGCCTCCTCGTGCCCGCGTTCGGGCAGGTCGATGCGGACCCGCAGCGGGTGGTGGGCGACGGCTCGCAGCGAGAACGGCCGGCCGCCGGGACCGGCGCCGAAGAACTCGGCGAAGACCGGCCGGTCCAGGAGCGCGAGCCGGTCGGCGAGGGCCGGCCCGGCGTCGGCGGCGCCGCCGGCCTGGCGCATCCGGGCGTCGAGTTCGCGGCGCATCACGGCGTGCTCGTCGGCGGCGAGACCCGCCCGCAGGGACGCCAGCGCGCCGGGATCGCCCTCCAGGAGTTCGCGCAGCACGGGCAGCGACGGGAAGTGGCCGTGCACCGCCCGGTAGGGGCCGAGCAGCTGGGCGAGCGCGGTGGCGGCGCTCTGGCCGCCCACCGTGTCGAGGTCGCCGGTCAGCGCCTCGGCGAGCAGCGCGGCGGCCTCGTCGGGGTCGTCCGACCCGGCGTAGGGATCGAGGTCGTGCACGGAGGCGGAGTCCCCGATCCGCACCACCACGTCGTACGACGCGTCCGCGCCGAGCGGCGCACCGGCGGCGCAGACGGCGACGACCGCGCACCGGCCGGTGAGCGCCTGGAGCGCGAGCGCCTCGGTGACCGGTTCGACGACGTGCCGGGTCTTGCCGGAGCCGGGCGGTCCGACCACCAGCAGCGAGGTGCCGAGGGTCTCCGGGCCGACGGCCGCCCCGGCGCCGTGGTAGGCGCGCGGGGCCCGCTCGCCCGGCACCCAGCACCCGATGCGCACCTGCCCCTGGAGCAGATCGTGCCGGGCGGCGCGGCCGGGCAGGTCGCGGGCGCCGGACGGATGGGTCCAGGCGGCGGCGCCCTGGCGCAGCACGGTGTCGGTGAACGCGGCGAGCCGTGCCTCACGCCGGGCCTCGGTCCAGGCCCGCTCGACGCGGACGCAGTCCACGTCGTTCATCCGGCCGCCGGCCACCTCGGCGGTGAGCAGGTCGGCCGCCTGGTACTGACCGGCCTCCCGCAGCTCGGGCCACTGCGAGCGGGGCAGCTCGACGGCCGGCGGGGCGGCGGGGTCGGCGTTCGCCCGGCGGCGCGCGGCGAGCTGCCGGGCGTACGGCCACCAGCCGCCGAGCCGGGCGAACGGCCACACGACCAGTGCGGTGATGAGCGCGTACAGCGTGTCGGTGAACAGCTGGGAGGCGAACAGGTCGTAGCCGCCCGAGATCAGGACGATGAGGGAGAACACCGGGTCGACGACGGGCAGCGGGTCCCAGCCGACGCCCGGGAAGGCGCCGGGGAAGACGAGGCTGAGCGCGCCGAGGGCGCCGAGGGCGGCGTACAGGGCGCGGGCGGGCTGCGGGCGGCGGCCCACGAAGTGCCGTACGACCTCGGGCCAGCTGCCCAGGTGCCCGACGGCGTAGACGAGCACGGCGAAGAACACGCCGTCGTAGACGACCCGGGCCTCGCTGCCCTGCATTCCCTTGGGGGAGACGGTGCCGCCCCACCACCAGTCGCCCGGCGTGAACAGCTTCAGCGGCGCCCACTGGTAGGGCAGGGCGCCCTGGCGCCACAGGGACCACACGAGCAGGGCGACGACCAGGGGGATGAGCAGTCCGGCGACGGTGATGGAGGGCAGCCGGTCCCGGGCCCCGCCGCCCTTGGGAGGGCGGTGGCCGAAGCGCCAGATGCCGGGCGCGGCCTCCGGCCGGGGCGTGTCGAGCCAGTCGGCGACGGCGGCCCGTACCGGTGCCCTCTGCGCCGTGCCCGGCTGCGCTCCCGGCGCGCCCGGCTCGCCCGGCTCGCCCGGAGGCCGGGCCGGCCGGGGCGGCATCGCGGGCGGTGCGTCCCGCGGCACCGCCGGGCGCGGCACGGGGTGCGCATGCCTCGGATGCGTGCCCCGGGCGTCCTGCGTCCCGCCGTCGTCCATCTGCCTTGCCCCCTGACCAGCCGGTCCGTCCACCATCAGCGAGTCAATCTAACGCCAGGGCAAGGGGAGTTCACCGATTGCGCGGCACGGCGCGCGTCGATCCGTACGCACCCGGCGCGGACACCGGCGTCCCTTCTCTCTCCCCTTGTCTCTCCCCTTCTATATCCACGGCGGACAACCACGACCGCCGACAACGCCCACATGGAGCATGCCCACCCTCCCCCTGCCGCCCTAGCCTGCGAGAAAAGAAGGAAAAGCGTCCGAAAAACGCCCCCGTACGCCACCGCCGTACGCAGCCGTACGCCGGACACGCAAGATCTCACCAGGGAGCCCTCATGACCGCACTTGAGCAGGAGCGCCGCGTCGTCACCGCCATTCCCGGCCCGAAGTCGCAGGAGCTGCAGGCCCGCCGTACCGCCGCGGTCGCGCAGGGCGTGGGCTCCACGCTCCCGGTCTTCGTCACCCGCGCCGGCGGCGGCATCATCGAGGACGTCGACGGCAACCGCCTCATCGACTTCGGCTCCGGCATCGCGGTGACCTCGGTCGGCGCCTCCGCCGAGGCCGTCGTACGCCGTGCCTCCGCGCAGCTCGCCGACTTCACCCACACCTGTTTCATGGTCACGCCGTACGAGGGCTACGTGGCCGTCGCCGAGGCGCTGGCCGAGCTCACGCCGGGTGACCACGCGAAGAAGTCCGCGCTGTTCAACAGCGGCGCCGAGGCCGTGGAGAACGCGGTCAAGATCGCCCGCGCGTACACCAGGCGCCAGGCGGTCGTGGTCTTCGACCACGGCTACCACGGCCGCACGAACCTCACCATGGCGCTGACCGCGAAGAACATGCCGTACAAGCACGGCTTCGGCCCGTTCGCCCCCGAGGTGTACCGCGTCCCGGTCGCCTACGCCTACCGCTGGCCGACCGGCCCGGAGAACGCGGGTGCCGAGGCCGCCGCCCAGGCCATCGACCAGATCACCAAGCAGGTCGGCCCGGACAACGTGGCCGCGGTCATCATCGAGCCGGTGCTGGGCGAGGGCGGTTTCATCGAGCCGGCCAAGGGCTTCCTCCCGGCGATCCGGCAGTTCGCCGCCGACAACGGCATCGTCTTCGTGGCCGACGAGATCCAGTCCGGCTTCTGCCGCACCGGCCAGTGGTTCGCCTGCGAGGACGAGGGCATCGTCCCCGACCTGATCACGACGGCGAAGGGCATCGCCGGCGGCCTTCCGCTGGCCGCCGTCACCGGCCGCGCCGAGATCATGGACGCCGCGCACGCGGGCGGCCTGGGCGGCACCTACGGCGGCAACCCGGTGGCCTGCGCGGGCGCGCTCGGCGCGATCGAGACGATGAAGGAGCTCGACCTCAACGCGAAGGCGCGGCGGATCGAGGAGGTCATGAAGGGCCGCCTGTCCGCGATGCAGGAGAAGTTCGACATCATCGGCGACGTCCGTGGCCGCGGCGCGATGATCGCCATCGAGCTGGTCAAGGACCGTACGACGAAGGAGCCGAACCCGGAGGCCACGGCGGCCCTCGCCAAGGCCTGCCACGCCGAGGGCCTGCTGGTCCTGACCTGTGGCACCTACGGCAACGTCCTCCGCTTCCTGCCGCCGCTGGTGATCGGCGAGGACCTGCTGAACGAGGGCCTGGACATCATCGAGCAGGCGTTCGCGCGCATCTGAGCGGAGGATCCGCACAGGTGGGGTGGCACGGACGGCAGACCGTGTGAAGAACGTGTGCGAGGTGGATGGCAGGACGCCGATGACGCTGTCCTCCGCCCCCCACCTGCCGTAGCGTCTACTTCCAGATGAGAGATACACCCGCCCGCGGGCGACCGCGGGCGACATCAGGCCGTCGCCTCCCCAGCTTCGACCTGGTTTCGTGCCTCGCGCACACAACCGGGGCCTCAGGGCTCCGGGTCTCCTCACCGATCGGACGGTCGCCCGCCCCAAACCCCCCGGGGCGCGCGACGTTCCGATCAGGACGGTCGCGGACATACAGGACGGCCGTTCCACTCGAAGGGCCGACGCGAATCCCCCCCTTGCGCCGGCCCTTCGGCATGTCCGGGCCCGGCCGCGACCGCTGTGGCCCACGGCCGACGAGCGTCACCGCAGGGGGACCTGCGAAGCTGTCACTGTGTCGACCTCGCGAGAACTGGACCTGGAGAGCGCGCCCGGCCGGCCGGCCGGAGGGCAGGGGCACCCGGCGGTGGGACGGGGTGGCGCCCTGCTCTCCTTCCTGGTCCTGCTCGTGGTGGTGCCGGCGGTGCTCTTCTCCCTGATCACCTGGCAGGTCGTCACCCACGGGCCGCTGCTGCGCGTGGACCAGCGGGTCAGTGACGCGCTGGTGCGTCCGGACCGGGCCTCCGAGGTGCTCTCCGACCTCGGGGATGTGCAGGTCGCCGTGCCGGTGCTGCTGGTGGTGCTCGTCCACGTCGCCCGGCGGGGTTGGAGTGCCGGCCAGGCACGCTGGTGGGTGCCGCCGCTGGCCGCGGGTCTCCTGATGGCGCTGCTTCCCGTGCTTCTCGTGCCACTGAAGGAGTGGACCGCCCGGCACGGGACCGATGTCATGCCGCCCGGTGTGGGGTACTACCCGTCCGGGCACACCGCGACCGCCGCGATGGGCTACGGGGCCGCGGCCCTGGTGCTCCTTCCGTGGGTGCGTGCGGCCCTCGCCCGTGCGGCGGTCGTGGTGTTGTGTGCCGTGCTCGTGCTCGGTGTCTCGTACGGGCTGGTGCGGCGCGGCTACCACTGGCCACTGGACGTGGTGGCCAGTTGGTGTCTGTGCGCCGTGCTGCTCTCGGTGCTGCGGCTGGTGATCGGCGGGTTCAGCCGAAGTAGCCGTCGAAGGTGTTCTGGAACTGCCAGCTCCCGAACCGGTCCCAGTTGATCGACCAGGTCATCAGGCCGCGCAGGGCCGACCAGGTGCCGTGGGTGGTGTACGAGCCGCAGTTGGTCTTCTTCGTCAGGCAGTCCAGGGTCTTGGTGACCTCCGCCGGGGCCACGTAGCCGTTGCCCGCCTGGGTGGAGGCCGGCATGCCGATGGCGACCTGGTCGGGGCGCAGGGGCGGGAACATGTTGCCCGCGTCGCCCGCCACCGGGAAGCCCGTCAGGAGCATGTCGGTCATCGCGATGTGGAAGTCCGCGCTGCCCATGGAGTGGTACTGGTTGTCCAGGCCCATGATCGGGCCCGAGTTGTAGTCCTGGACGTGGAGCAGGGTCAGGTCGTTGCGGAGGGCGTAGATCACGGGGAGGTAGGCGCCGCAGCGCGGGTCCTGCCCGCCCCACTTGCCCGTGCCGTAGTACTGGTAGCCCATCTGCACGAAGAAGGTCTCCGGGGCCATCGTCAGCACGAACTTGTCGCCGTACTTGGCCTTCAGGGTCTTCAGGGCGGAGATCAGGTTGACGATCACCGGCGTGGTCGGGTTCCTGAAGTCCGTGTCGTTGGTGTTCAGGGAGAGCGAGTGGCCCTCGAAGTCGATGTCCAGGCCGTCGAGGCCGTACTCGTCGATGATCTTCGAGACCGACGAGACGAAGGTGTCCCTGGCCGCCGTCGTGGTCAGCTGGACCTGGCCGTTCTGGCCGCCGATCGAGATGAGGACCTTCTTGCCCGCCGCCTGCTTGGCCTTGATGGCCGCCTTGAAGTCGGCGTCGCTCTCCACGTTCGGGCAGTCGGTGACCGGGCAGCGGGTGAAGCGGATGTCGCCGGAGGTGACCGAGGTCGGCTCGCCGAAGGCCAGGTCGATCACGTCCCAGCTGTCGGGGACGTCGGCCATGCGGGTGTAGCCGGAGCCGTTGGCGAAGCTGGCGTGCAGGTAGCCGACCAGGGCGTGCGGCGGGAGGTCCGAGGTGCCTCCGGGGTCGCCCGGGTCGCCCGGGTCCGCGGCCGTGGTCGCCGTCACCGTCGCCGACTTGGCGGACTCGCCGGCGTCGTTCACCGCGGCGACCTGGAAGCTGTACGCGGTGGACGGGGTCAGGCCCGTGACGGTCGCCGACGCGCCGGTGGTCGTCTGGACCTTCGTTCCGTTGCGGTAGACCGCGTAGCTCGTCGCGTCCGCCACCGGTGACCAGGACAGGGCCACGCTGGTGGAGGTGACCGTGCCCGTCTTCAGTCCGGTCGGCGCGGCGGGCGGCTGCTGGGTGCTGCCGCCGCCCGGGCCCACGAGCGAGATGTCGTCGGCGTAGTAGGCGCCGGTGCCGTACCAGCCGTGCGTGTAGATGGTGACCTTGGTGGTCTGCGCGCCGGTGCGGAAGGTGGTGGTCAACTGCTGCCAGTCGGCCGCTGACTGGGTCCAGTTGTAGACGTCGGTGGTGCCGGTGCCGCTCGCGCCCAGGTACACGTAGGAGCCGCGGAGGTAGCCCGACAGCGTGTACTGGGAGTTCGGCTGGACGGACACCGTCTGCGCGCACTGGGCGTTGTCGCTGCCGGCCGGGGTCGCCTGCAACGCGGACGTGCCGCTGTGGACGGGGCTGGTGACCGTCTTTCCGGAGCCGGCCGTGCAGGTCCAGCCGTCCAGTCCGGATTCGAAGCCGCCGTTGCGCGCGAGGTCCGCGTCGGCCGCACGGGCGGCCGACGACAGCGCGGTGATGCCGGGCACGGCCAGCAGGCCTGCCGTGAGCACGGCGAGCAGCCGGCGTGACGTTGGTCTGTGTCTGTCGCGATCCACAAGTGCCTCCGGGCGAGGGGGAATTGCGAGAGGAACCGCAAGAGGGACGGGAGGGGGAGCGCGCCCAATTTGGTCCAGACCAATTGCGTTGTCAAGACCTACGGCGCCGTACGGGCCGCGTGGTCAGCCGTCCTCCTCCGCCGCCACGGCCGCCGCCTCGTGCATCGCCAGTTCCAGCAGCGCCGGGTCGGTGAGGGTGCCCGAGCCGTCCGGCGGGATCAGCCAGCGCACGGTGCCGGCCCCCCGCCCCGGGTACGGCACGACGATCCAGGTGCCGGCCCCGGCCGCGAGGACCCCGGTGCCGAGCCAGCGCGCCGCCGTGCCCGGCGGGACCAGGAAGCCGAGCCGCCCGTCGCCGAAACCGGCCAGGACCGGGCCGACCTGGTCCAGGACGCGGGTGAGCACGTCGAGCGTCGTATAGCCGAGTCCGGCCGGCAGGACGAGTACGTCCCAGGCCCTGCCCGCGGGCAGCAGGGCGACCCCGCGGGGGTCGCGCTGCCACGCGCGGCGGCAGGCCCGGGGATCCGGTGCGACGGATGCCAGCCACTCGACCGCCGTCTTCGCGCCCGTCATGAGGAGACCTCCCTGTCTCGTCGTGGACGCCGGTCGCGTCCACGGGAGAGAGGGAGGTCTCCCCGCGGGCATTACGCGGGTTTCGGGCTCTCGTCGGGGTGAAGGGGTGTGAACCGGCGCACAGCCGGCGTGCGCCTCAGCTGTCGAAGCCCAGGCCCAGCCGGTCCATCGTGCGCAGCCACAGATTGCGCCGGCCGCCGTGCGCGTCCGCCCGCGCCAGCGACCACTTGGTGAGCGCGATGCCGGTCCAGGCGAACGGCTCCGGCGGGAAGGGCAGCGGCTTGGTGCGCACCATCTCCAGTTCGGTGCGCTCGGTGCGCTCACCGGCCAGCAGGTCCAGCATCACCTCGGCACCGAAGCGGGTCGCCCCCACGCCCAGGCCGGTGTATCCGGCCGCGTACGCCACCCTGCCCCGGTGGGCGGTGCCGAAGAACGCCGAGAACCGCGAGCAGGTGTCGATGGCCCCGCCCCAGGCGTGTGTGAAGCGGACGCCCTCCAACTGCGGGAAGCAGGTGAAGAAGTGCCCGGCGAGCTTGGCGTACGTCTCCGGGCGGTCGTCGTACTCGGCCCGCACCCGGCCGCCGTAGGGGTAGATCGCGTCGTAGCCGCCCCACAGGATCCGGTTGTCGGCGGAGAGCCGGAAGTAGTGGAACTGGTTGGCCGAGTCGCCGAGGCCCTGGCGGTTCTTCCAGCCGATGGACGCCATCTGGCCGGCGGTGAGCGGCTCGGTCATCAGGGCGTAGTCGTACACCGGGACGGTGTAGGAGCGGACCCGTCTGACCAGGCTGGGGAAGACGTTGGTGCCGAGCGCGACCCGACGGGCGCGGACCTGGCCGTAGGGGGTGCGTACGGCCATGCCGGCGCCGCACGGCTTCAGGGTCAGGGCCGGGGTGTGCTCGTGGATCCGGACGCCGAGCCGGAGGCAGGCGCGCTTGAGGCCCCAGGCGAGCTTGGCCGGGTGGACCATGGCCACCCCCCGGCGGTCCCACAGGCCCGCCTCGAAAGTCGGTGAGTCGACTTGTTCCCTGACCGCTTCGGCGTCCAGGAACTCGACGTCCTCCGCGAGGCCCTTGTCCTCCAGCTCCTTGTGCCAGGCGCGCAGCTCCCGGGCCTGGTACGTCTCGGTGGCGACGTCGATCTCACCGGTGCGCTCGAAGTCGCAGTCGAGGGAGTAGCGGGCGACCGCCTTCTCGATCTCGTCGAGATTGCGGGCGCCCAGCTCCTCCAGCTTGTGGATCTCGTCGGGCCAGCGGGTGAGGCCGTTGGGCAGTCCATGGGTGAGGGAGGCGGCGCAGAACCCGCCGTTGCGGCCCGAGGCGGCCCAGCCCACCTCGCGGCCCTCCAGCAGCACCACGTCCCGCTGCGGATCGCGCTCCTTGGCGTTCAGCGCGGTCCACAGTCCGCTGTAGCCGCCGCCGACCACCAGCAGATCGCAGGTCTCGGTGCCGGTGAGGGCGGGCTCGGGGCGGGGCTTGCCGGGGTCCTCCAGCCAGTACGGGACCGGCTGTGCCTCGGACAGGGATTTCGTCCAGTCGTCGTGACGGCTCATGGCGCTCGGGGCCATGATTTCAACTCCCCACAGGGTTCTTTTCGCTTACGCCTTCTGCCTGTTGCGGCGATTGCCGATCAGCATGGAGGCCAGCACGAACAGTACGGCGACGAGGAACATGGCGGTGCCGATGACATTGATCTGAACGGGTGTTCCGCGCTGCGCCGAACCCCACACGAACATGGGGAAGGTGACCGTCGAGCCGGCGTTGAAGTTGGTGATGATGAAATCGTCGAACGAGAGCGCGAAGGACAGCAGCGCGCCCGCGGCGATCCCGGGTGCCGCGATCGGCAGGGTGACCCGCAGGAAGGTCTGCACGGGGCCCGCGTACAGGTCCCGGGCGGCCTCCTCCAGGCGCGGGTCCATCGACATCACGCGCGCCTTGACCGCGGTGACGACGAAGCTGAGGCAGAACATGATGTGCGCGATCAGGATCGTCCAGAACCCCAGCTGCGCCCCCATGTTGAGGAACAGGGTGAGCAGCGAGGCGGCCATGACGACCTCGGGCATCGCCATCGGCAGGAAGATCAGCGAGTTGACGGCGCCGCGCGCGCGGAATCGGTAGCGGACCAGCGCGAAGGCGATCATCGTGCCGAGGATCGTGGCGCCGATCGTCGCCCACACGGCGATCTGGAGGCTGAGGGACAGCGAGCCGCACAGGCCGGCGACCCCGCACGGGTCCTTCCAGGCGGCCGTGGAGAACTGCTGCCACTCGTAGTTGAAGCGCCCCTTCGGCTCGTTGAAGGAGAACACCGTGACGACGACGTTCGGCAGCAGCAGATAGGAGAGCGTCAGCAGTCCCGCGATGACGACGAGATGGCGCTTGAGCCAAGTGACGAAGGGCATTTAGACCAGATCCTCCGTCCCGGAGCGGCGGATGTAGAACGTGACCATGGCCAGGATCGCGGCCATGAGGATGAACGACAGGGCCGCGGCCGTCGGATAGTCCAGGATCCGCAGGAACTGCGTCTGGATCACGTTTCCGATCATCCGGGTGTCGGTGGAGCCGAGGAGTTCGGCGTTGACGTAGTCGCCGGCCGCCGGGATGAAGGTCAGCAGCGTGCCGGAGACCACGCCCGGCATGGACAGCGGGAAGGTCACCTTGCGGAAGGTGGTCCAGGGCCTGGCGTACAGATCGCCGGCCGCCTCGTGCAGCCGTCCGTCGATCCGCTCCAGCGAGGTGTACAGCGGCAGGATCATGAACGGCAGGAAGTTGTACGTCAGTCCGCACACCACCGCGAGCGGGGTGGCCAGCACCCGGTCGCCGGCCGTCCAGCCGAGCGCGCTGGTCAGGTCCAGGACGTGCAGCGTGTTCAGGGTGTGCACGACCGGGCTGTTGTCCGCGAGGATCGTCTTCCAGGCCAGGGTGCGGATCAGGAAGCTGGTGAAGAACGGCGCGATCACCAGGATCATGATCAGGTTCCGCCAGCGGCCCGCGCGGAAGGCGATCAGATAGGCCAGCGGATAGCCGAGCAGCAGGCAGAGCACGGTCGCGGCGGCGGCGTAGAGCACCGAGCGCAGGAACTGCGGCCAGTACTCGGCGATCGCGTCCCAGTAGGTCGCGAAGTGCCAGGTGACCTTGTAGCCCTCCTCCAGGGAACCCGTCTGCACGGAGGTGGAGGCCTGGTAGACCATCGGCAGCGCGAAGAAGACGATCAGCCAGAGGATGCCGGGCAGCAGCAGCCAGTACGGGGTGAGCCGGCCGCGCCTGCGCGGGGGCTTCTTCGCCGGCGCGGCGGAGGCGAGAGGCGGTGGCGCCTCGGTGAGGGTCGACATGTCTACGCGGCCTCTTCCTCGACGGTCTCCACGCCGGCGTCTATGTCCTGGGCCGCGTCCAGACCGAAGGTGTGCGCGGGGCTCCAGTGCAGGACGACCTCGGCGCCGGACACGAGACGGGGGTCGCGGTCGATGTTCTGGGCGTAGACCTCGAACTCGGGGCAGACCGGGCTGTCGACGACGTACTGCGTGGAGACGCCGATGAAACTGGAGTCGACGATCCTGCCGGTGATGCGGTTGCGGGCCTCGGGGATCTCGCCCGCCTCGTCGGCGGGGACGAGGGAGATCTTCTCGGGGCGCACACCGACCAGCACCTTGCCGCCCGTCGTGGTCGAGGCCGAACATCGCGCCTCGGGCAGCAGCAGCTTGCCGCCGCCGGCCCGTACGACGATCTCGCCGCCGGACTTGCTGTCCACCTCGGCCTGGATCAGGTTGGAGGTGCCCAGGAAGTTGGCGACGAACGTGGTCTGCGGGTTCTCGTAGAGGTCGGTGGGCGAGCCGAGCTGCTCGACGCGGCCCGCGTTCATCACGGCGACCGTGTCGGCCATGGTCATGGCCTCCTCCTGGTCGTGCGTGACGTGGATGAAGGTGATGCCGACCTCGGTCTGGATGCGCTTGAGCTCCAGCTGCATCTGGCGGCGCAGCTTCAGGTCCAGGGCGCCCAGCGGCTCGTCGAGGAGGAGCACCTTGGGGTGGTTGATCAGCGCGCGGGCCACGGCGACGCGCTGCTGCTGACCGCCGGAGAGCTGGTGCGGCTTCTTGCGCGCCTGTTCGCCCAGCTGGACGAGCTCCAGCATCTCCTCGACCTGCTTCTTCACGCTCTTGATCCCGCGCCGGCGCAGGCCGAAGGCGACGTTCTCGAAGATGTCGAGGTGCGGGAAGAGGGCGTAGGACTGGAAGACCGTGTTGACCGGGCGTTTGTAGGGCGGCAGATGGGTCACGTCCTGGTCGCCGAGGTGGACGGTGCCCTGGCTGGGCTCCTCCAGGCCGGCGATCATGCGCAGGGTGGTGGTCTTGCCGCAGCCGGAGGCGCCGAGCAGGGCGAAGAAGGAGCCCTGGGGCACGGTCAGGTCGAGCGGGTGCACGGCGGTGAAGGAGCCGTAGGTCTTGCCGATGCCCGAGAGGCGGACGTCGCCGCTGTTGTCTGTCGTCGTCATCGTCGTCACGCCCCTGTGAGCTTGGAGAACTTCTGCTGGTAGGCCGTCTCTTCCGCTTGCGTCAGCGAGCGGAAGGCGTGGGACCTGGCCGCCATGGCCTTGTCGGGGAGGATCAGCGGGTTGTTCGCCGCGTCCTTGTCGATCCTGGCGAGATACGGCTTCACATCGGCGACCGGACTGACGTAGTTGACGTAGGCGGCGAGTTCGGCGGCCGGCTCGGGCTCGTAGAAGAAGTCGATGAGCCGTTCGGCGTTCGTCTTGTGACGCGCCTTGTTGGGGATGAGCATGTTGTCGGTGGACGTCATGTAGCCGTGGTCGGGGATGATGTAGCCGACGTCCGGGTTGTCCGCCTGGAGCTGGATGATGTCGCCGCCCCAGGCGATGCACGCGGCGAAGTCGCCCTTGGTGAGGTCGGACGTGTAGTCGTTGCCCGTGAAGCGGCGTATCTGGCCCTTGTCGACGGCCTTCTGGAGGCGCGCGATCACCGCGTCGAAGTCGTCGTCGGTGAACTTCTCCGGGCTCTTGCCCATGTCGAGCATCGTCATGCCGATGCTGTCGCGCATCTCGGTCAGGAAGCCGACGCGTCCCTTGAGCTTGGGATTGTCGAGCAAGTCGGAGACCGACTTCACCTCGATGCCGTCCAGCGCCTTCTTGTTGAACGCGACGACGGTCGAGACGCCCTGCCAGGGATACGAGTAGGCGCGGCCCGGGTCCCAGTCGGGGGCGCGGAACTGGTCCGACAGGTTGGCGAAGGCGTGCGGCAGGTTGGACGGGTCCAGTTTCTGCACGTATCCGAGGCGGATCATGCGGGCGGCCAGCCAGTCGGTGAGGATGATCAGGTCGCGGCCGGTGTCGTGGCCGGCGGCGAGCTCCGGCTGGATCTTGCCGAAGAACTCGTCGTTGTCGTTGATGTCCTCGGTGTACTTGACCCGGATGCCGGTGCGTTTGGCGAAGGCGTCCAGCGTCGGATGGCGCTCGGTCTTGTCGTCCACGTCGATGTACTCGGGCCAGTTGGAGAAGTTGACGACCTTCTCCTTGGCCGAGTGGTCGTCGGCGGAGACGCCGCCCTGCGTCTTGGTCGCCGCCGGGATGCCGCAGGCGCTCAGCGCGCCGAGTCCGCCGACGGCGAGCGCCCCGCCCGCCGAGGCGCGCAGCAGGGAACGCCGGGTGAGGGCGGCCCGTCCGCCCCGGAAGCTGCGCCGTACGGCGGCCACGTGGGCCGGGGACGGGCGGTCGGGCTCGTACTGCTCCATGCGCGTGGTGCCCTTTCGGAGGGTTCGGCCTGGTCACGGCCTGGGAGTGACTATCGGTCCCCGAAGATCGTGCGGTGCCAGTCCTTGCGGACCACCGCCGTGTTGTCGAACATGACGTGCTTGATCTGCGTGTACTCCTCGAACGAATACGCGGACATGTCCTTGCCGAAGCCGGAGGCCCGGTAGCCGCCGTGCGGCATCTCGCTGATGATCGGGATGTGGTCGTTGATCCACACACAGCCCGCCCTGATCTCCCGGGTGGCGCGGTTCGCCCGGTAGACGTCCCGGCTCCAGGCGGATGCGGCCAGACCGTACGGGGTGTCGTTGGCCAGCCGGATTCCTTCGTCGTCGGTGTCGAACGGCAGGACGACCAGCACCGGTCCGAAGATCTCCGACTGGACGATCTCGCTGTCCTGCGCGGCGTCCGCGATCAGCGTGGGGAGGTAGTACGCGCCGTTCTTCAGCTCCCCCTGCGGGGCCTCGCCACCGGTGACCACGCGCGCGTAGGCACGTGCCCGGTCCACGAACCCGGCGACGCGGTCCCGCTGCACGTGCGAGATCAGCGGGCCCAGGTCGGTGCCGGCGGCGAAGGGGTCGCCGAGCCGGACGGTCTCCATCAGCGCGGCGGTCCGCCGCACGAACTCCTCGTACAGGGGCCGCTGCACATACGCGCGGGTGGCGGCCGTGCAGTCCTGCCCGGTGTTGATGAGAGCGCCCGCCACCGCGCCGTTGACTGCCGCGTCCAGATCGGCGTCGTCGAAGACGACGAAGGGGGCCTTGCCGCCGAGCTCCAGGTGCAGCCGCTTCACGGTGGCGGTGGCGATCTCGGCGACGCGCCGGCCGACGGCGGTGGAGCCGGTGAAGGAGGTCATGGCCACGCCGGGGTGGCCGACCAGGTGCTCGCCGGCCTCCCGGCCGGTGCCGGTGACGACGTTGACCACGCCGTCCGGGATGCCCGCGTCCGTGGCGGCCCGGGCGAACAGCAGCGAGGTCAGCGGGGTCAGCTCGGCCGGCTTCAGCACGATGGTGTTGCCCGCCGCGATCGCCGGGAGGATCTTCCAGGCCGCCATCTGGAGCGGGTAGTTCCAGGGGGCGATGGAGCCGACGACGCCGATGGGCTCGCGGCGGACGTAGGAGGTGTGGTCGCCGGAGTACTCACCGGCGGACTGGCCCTGCAGATGCCGGGCGGCGCCCGCGAAGAAGGCGGTGTTGTCGACGGTGCCCGGCACGTCGAACTCGCGGGACAGCTTCAGCGGCTTGCCGCACTGGAGGGACTCGGCGCGGGCGAAGTCCTCGGCCCGCTCGGCGAGTACGGCGGCGAAGCGGTGCAGCGCGTCGGAGCGCTCGCCGGGCGTGGCGCCCGCCCAGGCGGGGAACGCCTCCCCCGCGGCGGCCACCGCGGCGTCCACGTCCTCGGCGCCGGCCAGTTCGTAGGTGTACACCTCTTCGCCCGTGGCCGGGTCGACCACGGCGTGGGTGCGGCCGGACGTGCCCTTCGCCGGGCGTCCGGCGATGTACTGCGCGCCGTCCCCGAGGCGGTCCTGCGCGGGGAATCGTTCCGGGGTGGCGGTGCCCGGCTTGTGCATGTCGCTCTCCTCCGCCGTCGCCCCGCTCGGCACGGGGTCGGCTGGCGTAGCTCCAGCTCGATTTGAGTGCCGATCCTGACAGAGCACAGGGGGTCCAACAAGTGATTCCGTTGTTGCCTTTTGGTTACGCGACGGAATCTGTCGACCGGGTGTCGAGTCGACGCGGAAAAGCCGGGACGGAGTGTCAGTGGTGCGTGCCACACTCGCATGCATGGGGAAGATCGGTTCTTGGGAAGCCCTGATCAGCGAGGTCCACGCGGGGGCGAGGATCAAGTACCTGCATTTCTGGGGGCATCGGCCGCGGCCGGACGGACGGGTGGGCGCGAGCTGTCTGAGCCAGTGGTGGCCCTCGCCGTTCACGGTGGACGGGGCGACCTACGCGACCGCCGAGCACTGGATGATGGCCGGCAAGGCGCGGCTGTTCGGGGACGCGGAGGCGGAGCGGCGGGCGCTGGCCGCGGGGCATCCCTCCCAGGCGAAGAAGGCGGGGCGGCTGGTGCGCGGCTTCGACGAGGACATATGGGCGCGGGAGCGGTTCCGGATCGTGGTGGAGGGCAGCGTCCACAAGTTCGCCGCCCATCCGGAACTGCGGGAGTTCCTGCTGGGCACGGGCGAGAGGGTCCTCGTGGAGGCGAGTCCGGTGGACCGCGTGTGGGGCATCGGGCTGGCCGCGGACGACGAGGCGGCGGCGGACCCGGAGCACTGGCGGGGACCGAACCTGCTGGGCTTCGCCCTGATGGAGGCCCGGGAGCGGCTGCGCGCGGGGGCGGTCTAGGGTTCGCCGCGCACACGCGGGGCGCGGCGGGGCACCTACGCGGGGCGGGGCCTCGGCGGGGGCGCGGCGCGTGGCGCGGTCTCGGGTGTCGCGGGTGTCGCGGGCTCAACGCCCGTACGAAAGCTCAGGCCTTGAGGCCGGCCGCCGGGGCCGCGGGTGATGTACGGGCACGCGGGCCCGACGCCTCGCATGGCACAGGGGCCGGCTGGAGGCCGGCCCCCGCGGTGCGGCGGAAGACGTCAGAACGTGCTCGCCGATCCCATGATGCTCGCGAACACCAGGAGGCCCAGCAGCGGCAGCACCACCGTGGCGATGATGCCGCAGACGAGACCGGCGGTCGCCGCGCCCTTGTTCGTGGCCTCGCCCCTGTTGGCCTTCCCCCGGCCGATGGCGCCGAAGATGATCCCGAGGATGCCCAGGATGACCCCGAAGAACCACAGGAAGAAGGTGAGGCTGCACACGACGCCGATGATGCCCAGCACCATGCCCGTGGTGCCCATGCCGTTGCTCGGCTGCACGGGCATGGCGTAGCCGGGGGCCTGGGGGTAGCCCACGGGCGGCGCGGCCGGGTAGCCGGGGCCCGACTGCGGGTAGCCGTAGCCCGGGCCGGACTGCGGGTATCCGTATCCCGGCGCCGGCTGCTGCGGCGGCTGGGACGGCGGCCCGAAGCCACCGGGTGCGGGATTGGTGTCGGACATGGCTGGAGCTCCCCTCCGTTGACAGTCAAGGCATCGTAATGCCCGTGATCCACGCGGTGTACGGCGTGTGCGCAGGCTGTTGCGGAACGGACACGAGCGGGAGGTGCCGGGGGCCGCACGGCCGGGTCGGAAGGCCGCACGGCCCGGTTCGGCGGCGGAGGTTCAGCGGTCGGTGAGGACCGTGGCGGACACGCGGAGGACGTCGCCGTATCCGTCGTCGTACCCGTTGTCGTACCCGTCGTCGTTGATGGCGGCCGTGATCCCGATGGCGACCAGGACGATCACCGCGATGCCGAGGACGATGCCGATGATGCCCGTGATGAAGCCGGCCTGGGCCTGGCCGTGGTTGTCGGCCTCACCCCGCTCGGCCTTGCGGCGGCCCTTGACGCCGAAGACCACGGCGAGGACGCCGAGGACGACCGAGACCACGCCGTACAGGCAGAACAGGCAGCAGGACAGGATGCCGAGCACCATGGCCGCGATGCCCAGGCCGTTCTCACGGGGCTGCGGCATGCCGGGCCAGCCGTAGGCCCCATATCCCGGCTGACCCGGGTAGCCGGGATAGCCGGGGTGGCCGGGGTGGCCGGGATAGCCGTATCCGCCCGGACCGGCGGGACCGCCGGGGCCCGTGGGGGCGATCGGCGGCGGGGGCACGGCGGACTCGCCCGCCGGGGCGACGGGCGGTGCGTCGGCGGGGGCGGCGAACGCGGGCGGCGGCGGGAAGCCGCCGGACGACATCGAGGCGATGGTGGCCTGGTCGTGCACCGACGGCGAGGTGCCCGGGGCCTGCGACGGCATGGGCGGCAGGTCCCGCGCCGGGGGCTGCTGGGGCACGGACGGCGGGTTCTTCTCCAGTGAGGGCCGGCTCTCGGGCGGCGCCCACGGGTTGTCCTCGGCTCCGGCGCCTGAGCCCGCCCGCGTTCCGTCCGTCATGTCCTCGCGTCCCCCTCGGTCGATCGTCCCGCCATGCTACGGCCTGGTCGCCAGGGCCATGCCAGGCGGGCGGGCACGGCCGCGAGCTGCCGGTCCCCACGGGCCACCGCCGGCCGCGTGTGCCGTGCGTGCGCCTACCATGGCCGTGCTCATCGATCAGCCGATCACCCGCACCGCGCCCGCCCGCTCGGGACACACGGTGCCGTTCCCGGGGAGGAACCCCTTGACCGACCAGCGCGCTCCTCGCGATCCGCACGCCTTCATCGCCGGACTGCCCAAAGCCGAACTGCACGTGCACCACGTCGGCTCCGCCTCACCCCGGATCGTCTCCGAACTGGCCGCCCGGCACCCGGACTCCAAGGTGCCCACCGACCCCGAGGCCCTGGTCGACTACTTCACCTTCACGGACTTCGCCCACTTCATCGAGGTGTACCTGTCCGTCGTCGACCTGATCCGCACCCCGGAGGACGTCCGCCTGCTGACGTACGAGGTGGCCCGCGACATGGCCCGCCAGCAGGTGCGCTACGCCGAGCTGACCGTCACCCCGTTCTCCTCCACCCGCCGCGGCATCGACGAGCGTGCCTTCATGGACGCGATCGAGGACGCCCGCAAGGCGGCCGAGGCCGAGTTCGGGACCGTGCTGCGCTGGTGCTTCGACATCCCCGGCGAGGCCGGCCTGGAATCGGCCGAGGAGACGGCGCGGCTGGCCACCGACGACCGGCTGCGCCCCGAAGGGCTGGTGTCGTTCGGGCTGGGCGGGCCCGAGATCGGCGTGCCGCGGCCCCAGTTCAAGCCGTACTTCGACCGTGCGATCGCCGCCGGGCTGCACTCCGTCCCGCACGCCGGTGAGACCACCGGCCCGCAGACGGTGTGGGACGCGCTGACCGAGCTGCGCGCCGAGCGCATCGGCCACGGCACCAGTTCGGCCCAGGACGAGAAGCTGCTCGCGCACCTGGCCGAGCACCGCATCCCGCTGGAGGTCTGCCCCACCTCCAACATCGCCACCCGGGCGGTGCGCACCCTGGAGGAGCACCCCATAAGGGAGTTCGTCGAGGCCGGGGTCCTCGTCACGATCAACTCCGACGACCCGCCCATGTTCGGCACCGACCTCAACTCCGAGTACGCGGTGGCCGCCCGCCTCCTCGACCTCGACGAGCGGGGCATCGCCGAGCTGGCCAAGAACGCGGTGCGCGCCTCCTTCCTCGACGAGGCGGGCAAGAAGCGCATCGCCGACGAGATCGACGCCTACACCGCGCGGTGGCTCGCGCCCTGAGCCGTCGGGCACGGGACACAATGGGGCGCATGCAGACCGTGACCGCCGTCGCGCACCGCGGCGACCCCTACCGCTTCCCCGAGAACACGATCGACTCGCTGCGCTCCGCGCTCGGCCGGGGCGCGGACGCGGTGGAGATCGACGTGCGCCTGACCCGGGACGGGGTGCCCGTGCTGCTGCACGACGCGTCGCTGAAGCGGCTGTGGGGGCACGACCGGCCGTTGCGCTCGCTGTCCGCCGAGGAGGTGCGCGCGCTGACGGCGGGCCGGGTTCCCACGCTCGTGGACGCGCTGGCCGCGACGCACGGCGGCCGGGTGATGCTCGACCTGCCGGGCGCGGCCGATCCTCGGGCGGTCCGGGAGATCGTCGGGGTGGTCCGCGAGTGCGGTGCGCGGGACCGTGTGTACTACTGCGCGGGCGCGGGGGCGATGCTGGCGGTGCGCGCGGCCGACCCGTCCGCCGAGATCGCCCTGACCTGGACGACACTCGCACCACCGCGGCCGGTTCTGCTGGACGCGGTGCGGCCCAGGTGGCTGAACTACCGTTTCGGCCTGGTGGACCGGGAGCTCGCCGCGCGCGTCCACCGCGACGGTCTCCTGCTGTCCGTCTGGACCCCGGACACCCGCCGCTCGCTGCGCCGACTGGTCAGCCTCGGCGTGGACTCGATCACGACCAACCGCATCGACGTCCTGTGCGCGCTGCGCGGGCGGTGAGCCGGGCGCTCCGTGCGGCCCTCCCGGGGCACTCCTGGGGCACCCGCTCCGTGGCACCCCCTAGGGGGCTCCCCCGGTAATCCCCGTTATCCGTGCGGCTGTTGCTCCGGGCCATGTCGGGGGCGGGTGCCCTCCTCGGTGACGATCCGCCGGTCCGCCGGGGACCCGAGGATGATCGACGACGGCCGTGCACATCGGTCGTGCGCCCGTCCCGGATCCCCTCGGACTTCACAGGAGCAGCCGATGCGAGCCCGTACCACCGCCCTGACCGCCGCCTGTCTCGCCCTCGCCCTGGCCTCCGGGCCGTTGGCCGCCGCGGGGGCGTCCGCCGCACCGGCCCCCGCCTCCGGCGCGGCCCCCACGCCGAGGTCGTCCACGGCCCGTGCGGCGACCGGACCGGACGTGGAGGCCCTGTCCGCCGCGATCGCCGGGCTGCCGGACAAGGACTTCACCGCGGCGGACATCCGTGTCGGCGGCGACGGCACATGGCGCGGTACGGCCGGGGTCCGGGACATCCGCACGGGGGCACCCGCACTGCGGGACGGGCGCTTCCGCGCCGGTTCGGTGACGAAGGTGGTGACCGCGTCCATCGTGCTGCAACTGGCCGCCGAGGGGCGGATCAGCCTGGACGGCACCGTGCAGCACTATCTCCCGGGCCTGCTCACCGAGGACTTCGAGCCCATCACCGTACGGCAGTTGCTGAACTACACCAGCGGCCTGAAGCCCGGCCCTTCCCTCGGCGAGACGGTCGACGACGGGTACCCGCACCGCTTCGAGACACTGACGCCGCGCCAGGTCGTGGCGGGCTCGGTCGCCCAGGGACCGGCGTACCGGCCGGGCACGCGGCAGACCTACGGCAACATCCACTACACCGTGCTCGGCATGCTGATCGAGAAGGTGACCGGCGACTCCTACGCCCACCAGGCCCAGGTGCGGATCTTCGGGCCGCTGGGCATGCGCCACACCTCGTTCCCGGTGGGCGCCGACCCCCGTGTCCACGGCCCGCACAACCGGGGTTACGACTGGATCGACGGCAAGCTGGTCGACGTCACCGACTGGAACATGTCCGACCGGTGGGCGGCCGGCGACATGATCTCGACGACCGCCGACCTGCAACGGCTGCTGGTGGCGCTGTTCCGCGGCCGGGTGGTGCCCGAGCCGCAGCTGCGGGAGATGTTCACCGTTCCGGACCTGCCGGGGGCCCGGTACGGCGCGGGGCTGGAGCGGTTCGAGCTCGACGGCAAGGTGATCTGGGGCAAGACCGGCTCGCGCCCCGGCTATGCCACGGCCATCGCCGCGACACCGGACCTGTCCCGGACCGTGGTCTACGACGTGACCGCCACCGACGCCAAGGGCGACGGCGCGGCCACCGCCGAGCGCTTCGGTTACCCGGCGTTCAATCGCTGACGGCGACAGCGGTGGCGGGCGGGGGCGCGGACGGCGCGGTGAGCGCCTCCAGCCGCTTGATCTTCCTGCGCAGGACGTAGAGCGGGACGATCCCGAACACCCCGAAGGACATGTCGATCAGCGACCACCAGAAGGGGATGCCCCGGATCGGCCCGCAGATCAGCGCGAGCGGCACGATGCCCACGCAGGCGATCATCCCGAACTCCACGACCCAGATGTTGCGGACCGGGTCGCGGTAGGGGCCGTAGAACGCGACCGCGATGACGAGATGAGCGAACGCCAGCCAGTCCGTGCCGTACAGCAGGAACGGGTAGTCGGTGTCGGCGGTGTCGAGCCCCCGCCGCACCCGCTCGATCCAGTCCATCAGTCCGGGCAGGTGATCGGGCACCGCCAGGGACCGCAACACGCTCTCGGTCCACCGTAGTTCGTGCACCAGCGGGAAGGCGGTGGCCCCGCTGAGCACCAGACAGACGACGAAGACAACCAGCCAGACACGAATGCCCTTGAGCAGGGCGGCTCTGTCGCTCATGGCATGAGCGTACGCCTGTCTTGAACATGTTCAAAAAGGGGGCCGGCCGTCCGCCCGGGTCGAGGCACGCCGCGGCCCCGGGTGGTCCGTCCTTCCACCCGGGGCCGCGAGTTCGGTCACGTCCGGCCAGTCGCCGGCGTCTGAGCCGTGGCGACGCTCAGCCGTCCAGGGACGTCATCACGTGCTTGATGCGCGTGTAGTCCTCGAAGCCGTACGCCGACAGGTCCTTGCCGTAGCCGGACTTCTTGAAGCCGCCGTGGGGCATCTCGGCGACCAGCGGGATGTGGGTGTTGATCCACACGCAGCCGAAGTCGAGCTTCTTGGACATCCGCATGGCGCGGGCGTGGTCCTTGGTCCACACGGAGGAGGCCAGCGCGTACTCGACGCCGTTGGCCCACTCGACGGCCTGGTCCTCGTCCGAGAAGGACTGGACGGTGATGACCGGGCCGAAGACCTCCTTCTGGATGATCTCGTCGTCCTGCTTGACGCCGGAGACGACGGTCGGCGCGAAGAAGTAGCCCGTGTCGCCGACGCGCTTGCCGCCGGCCTCCACGCGCGCGTGGGCGGGCAGCCGCTCGATGAAGCCCTCGACCTGCTTGAGCTGGTTGGGGTTGTTGAGCGGGCCGAAGAGGACGTCCTCGTCGTCCGGCAGGCCGGTCTTCGTGTCCTCCGCCGCCTTCGCCAGCGCCGTCACGAACTCGTCGTGGATCGACTCGTGGACCAGGACGCGGCAGGCGGCCGTGCAGTCCTGGCCGGCGTTGAAGAAGCCCGCGACGGAGATGTCCTCGACGGCCTTGGCGATGTCGGTGTCCTCGAAGACCACGACCGGCGCCTTGCCGCCGAGCTCCAGGTGGACGCGCTTGACGTCCTTGGAGGCCGACTCGGCGACCTGGATGCCGGCGCGGACCGAGCCGGTGATGGAGGCCATCGCCGGGGTGTCGTGCTCGACCATCATGCGGCCGGTCTCGCGGTCGCCACAGATGACGTTGAAGACGCCCTTGGGCAGGACCGAGCCGAGGATCTCCGCGATCAGGACCGTGGAGGCGGGCGTGGTGTCCGACGGCTTCAGGACCACCGTGTTGCCGGCGGCGATCGCCGGGGCGAACTTCCACACGGCCATCATCATCGGGTAGTTCCACGGCGCGACCTGCGCGCAGACGCCGACCGGCTCACGGCGGATGATCGACGTCATCCCCTCCATGTACTCGCCGGCCGAGCGGCCCTCCAGCATCCGCGCCGCGCCCGCGAAGAAGCGGATCTGGTCGACCATCGGCGGGATCTCCTCGGAGCGGGTCAGCCCGACCGGCTTGCCCGTGTTCTCCACCTCGGCCGCGATCAGCTCCTCGGCCCGCTCCTCGAAGGCGTCCGCCACCTTCAGCAGGGCCTTCTGCCGCTCCGCGGGGGTGGTGTCGCGCCAGCCCGGGAAGGCCGCGGCGGCGGCCGCCATCGCGGCGTCGACGTCCGCCTGGCCGGACAGCGGCGCGGTCGCGTACGCCTCTCCGGTCGCGGGGTTGACCACCTCGGTGGTCCGTCCGTCGGCGGCGTCCCGGAACTCACCGTCGATGAAGTTGCGCAGACGACGCAGCTCGGTGCTCACTGCCGGCCCTCCTGGGTTGGTTCATGGTGTCCGATCTCTGAGACACCCACCCTAGTCCGGACTCCGACGTTTTCAACACCCCCATCGCCATCACTTCTGCGAAATCCGCACGTCTTGGTCCTTCAAACAACGAATTTCATCGATCCAGGCTTGCGGAACTGTCGAGACGTCGTGCACAGTGAGCACGTGGCCAGTCGAAGCGCAGACCAGAAGGACTCGTCCCGCGAGTCCCGCAACGGGAACGGCACCCCCCAGCTGGACGCCGTCTCCCTCGCCATCATCGAGCAGCTCCAGGAGGACGGCCGCCGGCCGTACGCCGCGATCGGCAAGGCCGTCGGCCTGTCCGAGGCGGCCGTGCGCCAGCGGGTGCAGAAGCTGCTCGACCAGGGCGTCATGCAGATCGTCGCCGTCACGGACCCGCTCACCGTGGGCTTCCGCCGGCAGGCGATGGTCGGCATCAACGTCGAGGGCGACGTCGAGTCGATCGCGGACGCGCTGACCGCCATGTCGGAGGTCGAGTACGTGGTGATGACCGCGGGCTCGTTCGACATCCTCGCCGAGATCGTCTGCGAGGACGACGACCACCTGCTGGACGTCATCAACAAACGCATCCGGGCGCTGCCCGGCGTGCGCTCCACCGAGAGCTTCGTCTATCTGAAGCTCAAGAAGCAGACCTATATGTGGGGAACCCGATAACCGTGAGGACCCGATAACCGTGAGCACCAAGGACCTCAGCCGCACCGCGTACGACCACCTGTGGATGCACTTCACCCGCATGTCCTCGTACGAGAACGCCCCGGTTCCGACCATCGTCCGGGGCGAGGGCACCTACATCTACGACGACAAGGGCAAGCGCTACCTGGACGGTCTGGCGGGCCTGTTCGTGGTCCAGGCCGGTCACGGCCGCACCGAACTCGCCGAGACGGCCTTCAAGCAGGCGCAGGAGCTGGCGTTCTTCCCGGTGTGGTCCTACGCCCACCCCAAGGCCGTGGAGCTGGCCGAGCGCCTCGCCGACTACGCTCCGGGCGACCTCAACAAGGTCTTCTTCACCACCGGCGGCGGCGAGGCGGTCGAGACCGCCTGGAAGCTCGCCAAGCAGTACTTCAAGCTGACCGGCAAGCCCACCAAGCACAAGGTCATCTCCCGCGCGGTCGCCTATCACGGCACCCCGCAGGGCGCCCTGTCCATCACCGGCCTGCCGGGCCTGAAGGCCCCCTTCGAGCCGCTGGTCCCGGGCGCGCACAAGGTCCCCAACACCAACATCTACCGCGCCCCGATCTTCGGCGACGACCCCGAGGCCTTCGGCCGCTGGGCCGCCGACCAGATCGAGCAGCAGATCCTCTTCGAGGGCCCGGACACGGTCGCGGCCGTCTTCCTGGAGCCGGTGCAGAACGCCGGCGGCTGCTTCCCGCCGCCGCCCGGCTACTTCCAGCGGGTGCGCGAGATCTGCGACCAGTACGACGTGCTGCTCGTCTCCGACGAGGTCATCTGCGCCTTCGGCCGGCTCGGCACCATGTTCGGCTGCGACAAGTTCGGCTACGTCCCGGACATGATCACCTGCGCCAAGGGCATGACCTCGGGCTACTCCCCGATCGGCGCCTGCATCATCTCCGACCGCCTGGCCGAGCCGTTCTACAAGGGCGACAACACCTTCCTGCACGGCTACACGTTCGGCGGTCACCCGGTCTCCGCGGCCGTCGGCCTGGCCAACCTCGACCTGTTCGAGCGCGAGGGCCTGAACCGGCACGTGCTCGACAACGAGTCGGCGTTCCTCTCGACCCTCCAGAAGCTGCACGACCTGCCGATCGTCGGCGACGTCCGCGGCAACGGCTTCTTCTACGGCATCGAGCTGGTCAAGGACAAGAACACCAAGGAGTCGTTCAACGAGGAGGAGACCGAGCGCGTCCTGTACAGCTTCCTCTCCAAGGCGCTGTACGACAACGGCCTGTACTGCCGTGCCGACGACCGCGGCGACCCGGTCGTCCAGCTCGCCCCGCCGCTGATCTCCGACCAGGGGACCTTCGACGAGATCGAGCAGATCCTGCGCGCGACGCTGACGGAGGCGTGGACCAAGCTGTGACCGCCGCGCCGCGCGCGAGCGCGGTGAGCGGCACACCTCCGATCAGATGATCATCACCGGCCCCGGAGCCGTCCGTTCGAGTGGGAAACGGCGGCCCGGGGCCGTGTGCTGTCCGGGCACCCGGCGACCGCTGCCTAGCGTCGTGACCGATCGGCTCCGCCTTCGTTCCCCCATATGGGGAATTCGTACGAAGGATCCCACGGACCCGCACGGCAACACGGACCCGCACGGCAACCCGCGCGGCATTCCAGCTCCGAACCGAGGTGTACGCCATGGTGGCCCCGCCGGACAACGACGTTCTCTGGGCACGCGCCCTGCACTACACCCACAACGACGGCTCACCCGGGCTCGCCGGCGTCTCGCTCGGCGTCCGGCAGGGCGAGATCCTCGCCGTCGCCGGACCGAGCGGCAGCGGCAAGACGACCCTGCTGCGCTGCCTGTCCGGCATGGTGCGCGTCCGCGAGGGCGAGGTGTGGTTCAACAGCGCCCCCGTGCACACCCTCGGCCCACTGGCCCGCGAACGGCTGCGCCGGGACCGGTTCGGCTGGATCGACCCCGCCCCCGTGCTCGTGCCCGAGCTCAACGTCTGGGAGAACACCGCCCTGCCGCTGATGCTGCGCGGCACCAGCCGGCGCCGGGCCAAGGTGGCCGCCCTGGAGTGGCTGGAGCGCCTGGACGTCGGCGAGCTGGCCCGCAGACGGCCGCACCAGCTGCGCCAGGCCGAGCGGCAGCGGGTCTGTCTCGCCCGCGCCCTCGCCCCCGCACCGACGGTGCTCTTCGCCGACGAGCCCACGGCACCGCTGCACCGGGCCGACCGCGCCCATGTGCTGCGCACGCTCACCACGGCGTCCCGCTCGCACGGCATCACGGTCGTCCTGGCCACGCACGACCCGGAGACCGCGGCCCTCGCCGACCGCACGGTGGCACTGCTGGACGGACGGTGCGTGAAGACCGTGCACCTGCCCCCCGCCGGCGACACGACGGAAGGCCGGGCCGCGTGCTCGCTCTCCGTCTGACCCGCGTCGCCCACCCGGCCGTCCAGCTGCGCCGCCTGACCGTGGTGGCGGCCTCGGCGGGCACCGGCTTCCTGCTGCTGAGCAGCCTCGCCTACGCCCTCCGCCACCCCGACGACCCGTCCGCCGCGCTGCTGCGCCTGTCCTGGTGCGCGGTGCCCCTGGCCGCCACGGCGTACCTGGCGGTCGCGGTGGCCCGCACCGACCCCGGCACCCGGCCCCGCAGCGCCCTGTCGGCCCTCGGCCTCGGACCCGGCCGCCTGATGGCCGTCTCGGCGGCCACGACCGCACTGGCCTGCTCGTTCGGGGCCCTGCTCGCGCTGCTGGTCTTCCTCCAACTGCGCGGGGGCGGCCTCGCGGACCTGCCCTTCGACGGCGCCGCGTCGCACTTCCTCGCCGCGGGAGACCCCCTGCCCGTGCCGGGGACCCTGATCCTGCTCGCGATCGTCCCGGCGCTCGCGTCCGCGGCGGTGGCGCTGGCCCTGCGGCCCCGGGAGACCAAGCCCCCGGCCCGGGCCCGGGAGGCGAAAGGGGGCGCCACCCAGCCCGCCCGGAGCGCCCTGGTGACGGCGGACGCGGTCGGCTCTCCGGCCGGACGGACCGGCGCCCCGTCCGACGTCCTCCTCGCGGACGACCCCGAGCCCGAGGACGACCCCGAACCCGGCGAGGCCGACCCTCAGCGTCCCCTCCCGCCCCGCCGGCCGCCCACCGGACTCCCCTGGGGCATCGCCGTGCTGGCCGCCGGCCTCGCCGCGGAGGCGTACGCGGGCCGCACCCCGAACCCCTCCGGGGCCTCCACCACGGCGCTCCCCGGCGGCCTCGCCGCCGACTCCACGCCGGTGCTCGTCGGCTGGCTGCTGACCGCTCTCGGCCTCGCCCTCGCCGGCCCCGGCCTCACCCACCTGTGCGGCCGGCTGCTCCAGGCGGCCGGGCCCGGGGCCGTACGTCTCCTGGCCGGCCGGATCCTGATGGAGGAGGCGGGCCGCATCGGCCGCCCGCTGGGCGTGGTGTGCGCGGTGGCGTCGGGGACGTACGCCATGGGCGTCCTCTACGAGGGCAGCACGCCCGTCCTCGGTCCGCTGACCGCCCTGGGCGCGCTGCTGGTGGCCGGCTGCACCGTGGCCACCCTGCTCACCGCCGCCGTGGAGGCGCGGCAGGCCCGCGCCGACGTCACCGCCGCCCTGCTGCGGCTCGGCGCGCCCGCCACGACGCTGCGCTCCGCCGCGGCCCTGCGCGCCGGCGTGCTGCTGGCCGTCTTCGCCCCGCTGACCTTCCTGATCGCCGACCTCGCCGCGCTGCCGCTGAACCGCTGACCGGCTGACCCACTGACCGACTGACCCGCTGACGAACGCGGGCGGACGGGCGCGGAAAAAGATTCCGCGCCGGCGATGAGTTCCGCGACGAGGCCCGGTCTACCCCATCGAACGGCACGCACGACGTGCACGGGCACACCGACGGGAGAGACCCACCATGTACCAGCAGATGATCTTCGTGAACCTGGCGACCGACGACGTGGCCGCGTCCCGGAAGTTCTTCACCGAGCTCGGCTACACGATCAACCCGCAGTTCTCCACCGACGACTGCTCGTGCGTCGTCATCAGCGACACGATCATCGCGATGCTGCTCAGCAAGCAGCGCTACGCCGACTTCACCAAGAAGGAGATCGCGGACGCCAGGAAGACCAGCGAGGTGCTGATCTGTCTGAGCGCCGAGAGCCGCGAGAAGGTCGACGAGCTGGTCGACAAGGCCGTCGCCGCCGGTGGCACCGTGAGCGGCGAGACCCAGGACCACGGCTACATGTACGGCCGCGCCTTCGACGACCTCGACGGGCACACCTGGGAGGTCATGTGGATGGACCCGGCGGCGGTGCAGGGCTGAGCGAGGCGGCGGGACGCCTGGACGGCCCAACACCTTCAAACGTCTGCGCGGTTAATAAAAAGGCAAAGCCAAGGCCCGTGCGGGGCATATGCGTTGACAGTTCTGACGGAGCGCTTATAGACCTGAGCCTCCTGGGGGTGCCGGGGCAGCCGCGTCCTCCGTGGCGGCCCCAACGCCCCCTCAGCCCCCCGCAATCGCGCATCCCGTGAAGGGCCAAGGCCATCTTGTCCATATCACTGTCCCGCCGCACCGCTCGTTCCGTGCGCGTCCTGGGCGTCGCCGCTTCGGCCGCCGCGCTCGCGCTCGGCGCCGCAGGCCACGCGCTCGCGTGCAACATCAGCGAGTTCTCCGCCGAAGCCACGTGCAACGGCGGCAAGGGCGTCATCGTCGTCACCGACAAGGACCGGTCCGGCACCCCGGCGGTCGTCACCGTGTTCCTCGAGAACAACGGCGCCGACGCGAAGAAGATCGGCGAACAGACGGTCAAGGGCTCCGCCCAGGGCACCACCGTCACCTTCGCCGAGGACTGGCAGCCGAACGCCGTCTACCGCATCCACGTCAAGGCCGGAGGCAAACTGGTCGACGAGGACATCAGCCCCAACCTGACCACCCCGTCCACGGCCTGCGCGCCGGCCACGCCGAGCGCACCGGCCACCCCGTCGAAGCCGGCCACCCCGACCCCGTCGGCGTCGTCGGCGACACCGTCCAAGCCCGGCACGCCGACTCCGGCCCCGTCCGAGTCGCAGAGCAGCACCGCTCCCGCGGGCGCCGTGAGCAACGCTCCCTCGCCCGCGGTCGGTGACTCCAACCTCGCCGAGACCGGTGCGAACTCCAACACCGGCCTGATCGCCGGCATCGCGGCCGCCCTGGTCGTCGTCGGCGGCGGCGCGGTCTTCTTCGGCCTGCGCCGTCGCGGAGCGAACAGCGGGCGCTGACACGCCTGCGTCCGGACGCCGGACGCCTCGGTACGCCGCCTGTGGCCCGTCCCCGAACCCGGGGGCGGGCCACAGGCGTTCACGCCGGCCGTGTGATCAGCCGAGCACCGCGACGTCGGCCGGGTCGAACTCCACGCCGACCTCGTCCCCGACCTCCGGTGCCGACCGCAGCGGGCAGGCCGCCTCCAGGCGCGGCGCGTCCTGCGGCTGGAGGTGGACGGCGACATGGGTGCCCTTGAAGGCGCGCGCGGCGACCCGGCAGCGCAGGCCCTCGTCGGTGGGCACGAGACGGACACCGGCGGGCCGTACGACGAGGGTGCGGGCGCCCTGGGGGGCGTCCCCGGGCACCGGAACCTTGCCCCACGGGGTGACCGCCGTCTCCCCCTCGACCCTCGCCTCGACGACGTTCTCGAAGCCGAGGAAGCGGGCCACGAACGCGTCCGCCGGCCGCTGCCACACCTCAAGGGGCGTACCGGACTGGGCGATCCGGCCCTCCCGCATCACCACCACCCGGTCGGCGAGCGCGAACGCCTCGCCCTGGTCATGGGTGACGGCCAGCACGGTGGTGCCCAACCGCCCGAACAGCTCCCGCAGTTCGACGACGAGGCGTTCGCGCAGCGAGCGGTCGAGCTGGCCGAGGGGTTCGTCGAGCATCAGCAGCCGGGGCCGGGGCGCGAGAGCGCGGGCGAGCGCCACCCGCTGCTGCTCACCGCCGGAGAGCGCGGCCACGGCCCGGGCGCCGGCGCCCGGCAGCCCGACCAGCTCCAGCAACTCCTCCACCCTGGCGGCCCGTTCGCTCTTCGGCGCGCCGCGCATCCGCAGCCCGAAACCGACGTTCCCGGCCACGTCCCGCTGCGGGAAGAGCTGATGGTCCTGGAACATCAGGCCGACCTCGCGCCGGTGCGCCGGCACCCCCGTCCGGTCCCGCCCGTCGAGCAGCACCCGCCCGGAGTCCAGCGGCTGGAGTCCGGCCACCGCCCGCAGCAGCGTCGACTTGCCGCTGCCGCTGGGTCCGAGCACACACACGATCTCGTGTTCGGCGACCGTGAGATCGACGGCGTCGAGCGCGGCCCGCCCGCCGAAGCGGACGGTCGCGGCCTGAAGGCCCAACAGCATCTAGAACTCCCCGCTCCGGTCGGTGCGCAGCCGTTCGAGGACGAGCAGCGCCACCGCGCACACCACCATGAGAATCGTCGACAGGGCCATGGCCTGCCCGTAGTTGAGGTCGCCGGGCCGTGACAGCAGCCGGGCCACGGCGACCGGCAGGGTCGGGTTGTCGGGCCGGGCGATGAACACGGTCGCCCCGAACTCCCCCAGTGACACCGCGAAGGCGAATCCGGCGGCGACCAGCAGCGCCCGCCGCACCATCGGCAGGTCGACCTCCCGCCACACCCGCCACGGCGACGCCCCGAGCACGGCCGCCGCCTCCCGCAGCCGTACGTCCACCGCGCGCAGCACCGGCAGCATGGTCCGCACCACGAAGGGCACGCCGACCAGGGCCTGGGCCAGCGGGACCAGGATCCAGGACTGCCTGAGGTCGAGGGGCGGCTCGTCCAGCGCGATCAGGAAGCCGAAGCCGACCGTCACGGCCGACACCCCGAGCGGCAGCATCAGCAGCGCGTCGAAGCCGCGCACGATCCGGCCGGAGTCCCGGCGGGCGAGCGCGGCCGCGGCGAGGCCGCCCACGGCCACGGCGACGGCGGTCGCGGCGGCGGCGTAGGACAGGGAGGCGCCGATGGCGTGGATCGGCGCGACCAGGAAGGTGCCGCCGTCGGCGTCGGTCAGCGCCCGGTAGTAGCCGAAGCCGGGTGCGGTGAGCGAGCGCTGCACCAGCACGGCGAGCGGCAGCAGCAGGAGCAGGGCGATCGTGGCGAGGACGGCGGCCAGCAGCGCCCACTGGCCCGCGCCGCGCGGACGGCGGGCCGTGAGGGAGGCGTCCACCAGCTTCAGCGCGGACTCCCGGTGCCGTACGGTCCAGGCGTGCACGGCCAGGATCGCGCCCACCGCCAGGAACTGGACGATGGTCAGCACGGCGGCGGTGGACAGGTCGAAGATCTCGGAGGTCTGCCGGTAGATCTCCACCTCGAGGGTGGAGAAGGTGGGGCCGCCGAGGATCTGCACCACGCCGAAGGAGGTGAAGGTGAACAGGAAGACCATGAGCGCGGCGGCGGCGAGGGCCGGGGCCAGGGCGGGCAGGGTGACCTTGCGCCAGGCCGTCAGCGGCGAGGCGCCCAGCATCCGGGCGGCCTCCTCCTGCCGCGGGTCGAGCTGGGCCCACAGCCCGCCCACCGTCCGTACGACGACCGCGTAGTTGAAGAAGACATGGGCCAGCAGGATCGCCCACACCGTGGTGTCCAGCCGCAGACCCCACAGCTCGTCGAGCAGCCCCCCGCGCCCGACCAGGGCGAGGAAGGCGGTGCCGACGACGACGGTGGGCAGCACGAACGGCACGGTGACCACGGCCCGAAGGACCTGGCGGCCGGGGAAGTCGAAGCGGGCCAGGACATACGCGCCGGGCAGCGCGACCAGCAGGGTGAGCGCGGTGGACGCGAGCGCCTGCCAGGTGGTGAACCACAGCACGTGCCGGATGTCGGACTGTCCGAGCACGTCCACGATCCGCCCGACGTGCCAGGTCCCGTCGTCCTTCAGACCGCGCCGGACGATCGCGGCGACGGGGTAGGCGAAGAACACCGCGAAGAACGCGACGGGCACGGCCATCAGGCCGAGCCGCGCCGCGTTCCCCTTGCGGCCGCCCGTACGGTCCCTGCCGCCGGCTACTTCAGGACGAGCGAGGTCCACGACTTGACCCACTGATCACGGTCGGCGGCGATCTTGTCGGGGGCCATGGTCTCCGGGTCCTTGGCCTGGGGGCCGTACTCGGTGAACTCCGCAGGCACCTGGGCGCCCTTGGTCACCGGGTAGACGAACATGTTCAGCGGCATGTCGTCCTGGAACCGCTTGGTGAGCAGGAAGTCGAGGAACGCCTTGCCGCCCTTGGTGTTCCGGGCGTTGCTGAGCAGTCCCGCGTACTCGATCTGCCGGAAGCAGGTGCCGTACGCCACCCCGGTCGGCGCGGTCTTCGGCCTGGGGTCGGCGTAGACGACCTCGGCGGGCGGCGAGGACGCGTAGGAGACGACGAGCGGACGGTCGCCCTTGGCCTTCTTTCCGCCCGCGGATCCCGAGAACTCCTGGTCGTAGGCCTGCTCCCAGCCGTCGACGACCTTCACGCCGTTGGCCTTGAGCTTCTTCCAGTAGTCCTGCCAGCCGTCGTCACCGTACTTGGCGGCGCTGCCCAGCAGGAAGCCGAGGCCGGGCGAGGAGGTGGCGGCGTTCTCGGTGACGAGCAGGTTCTTGTACTGCGGCTTGACGAGGTCGTCGAAGGAGGCCGGCGGGGCCAGCTTGTGGTCGGCGAAGTACTTCTTGTCGTAGTTGACGCAGATGTCGCCGGAGTCGATCGGTGTGACCCGGTGCTCGGCCTCGTCGACCCGGTACTCGGGGAGCACCAGGTCGGAGCCCTTGGCCTGGTACGGCTGGAACAGGCCGTTGTCGAGGGCGCGGGAGAGCAGCGTGTTGTCGACACCGAAGAAGACGTCGCCCTGCGGGTTGTCCTTGGTGAGGATGGCCTTGTTGACGGCCTGGCCGGCGTCGCCGTCCTCGAGGACCTTGACGGTGTAGCCGGAGCTCTTCTCGAAGTCCTGGAGCACGTTCTTGGAGACGGCCCACGAGTTGTGGCTGACGAGGGTCACGGTCTTGGAGTCCGCGGCCTTTGACGTCCCCTTGCCGTCGGTCGAGCCGCACGCGGACAGCGTGACGAGGCCGAGTCCGACCGCCACGGCGACGAACGTCTTGTTGTGCACTGGATGTCCTCCTGGGGGTTGGCCAGGAAGAGACGCGGCCCTGCCCGGGATCCGCGAGGATGCCCGGGCAGGGCGCAACAGCTCGAGTGATGACCGAACTTCCTACCCAGAATGACCTGGGCGAGGTTCAGAGGGTCTGCGGCCGGTGCCGCACTCTCAGCGCTGTGGCGCTCCCCTGTCGGAATATGAAGATATGAACGCCCACAGACTACCGCCCGTCCGGCTCCCGGCCACCACCCGGCCGTCGACGGGCCACCACCCGACCATCGACCGGCCACCGTCCGGCCGTCGACGGACCAATGTCCGGCCGTCGTCCGGCCACCGTCCGTCCGGCTACCTCTCGGTGGCCGCCAGCTGACCGCACGCCCCGTCGATCTCCTGGCCGCGGGTGTCCCGGACGGTCACCGGCACCCCGTGCGCCGCGATCGCCTCGACGAACGCCTTCTCGTCCTCGGGGCGGGAGGCGGTCCACTTGGAGCCGGGGGTCGGGTTGAGCGGGATCAGATTGACGTGCACCGGCTTGCCCCTCAGGAGGCGGCCGAGCCGGTCGCCGCGCCAGGCCTGGTCGTTGATGTCCCGGATCAGCGCGTACTCGATGGACAGCCGGCGCCCGGACTTCGCGCTGTACTCGAAACCGGCGTCCAGCACCTCCCGCACCTTCCACCGTGTGTTCACGGGAACGAGGGTGTCGCGCAGCTCGTCGTCGGGGGCGTGCAGGGAGATGGCGAGCCGGCACTTGAGGCCCTCGTCGGCGAACCGGTGGATCGCCGGCACCAGGCCCACCGTGGAGACGGTGATCCCGCGCTGGGAGAGCCCCAGCCCGTCCGGCTCGGGGTCCGTCAGCGCGCGGATGGCACGGATCACCCGGTTGTAGTTGGCGAGCGGCTCGCCCATGCCCATGAAGACGATGTTGGACAGCCGCGCCGGTCCCCCGGGCACCTCGCCGTCCCGCAGCGCCCGCATCCCGTCCACGATCTGATGCACGATCTCGGCGGTCGACAGATTCCGGTCGAGTCCGGCCTGGCCGGTGGCACAGAACGGGCAGTTCATCCCGCACCCGGCCTGCGAACTGATGCACATGGTCACCCGGTCCGGGTAGCGCATCAGCACCGACTCCACGAGCGTGCCGTCGAACAGCCGCCACAGCGTCTTGCGGGTGGTCCCCTGGTCGGTCGACAGATGCCGCACGACCGTCATCAGCTCGGGAAGCAGCGCCTCCTGCAGCTTCACGCGCGATCCGGCCGGAATGTCGGTCCACTGCTCCGGGTCGTGCGCGTACCGCGCGAAGTAGTGCTGCGAGAGCTGCTTGGCACGAAACGGCTTCTCACCGATCGCGGCCACGGCCTCCTTGCGCTCGGCGGGCGAGAGATCGGCAAGGTGCCGCGGCGGCTTCTTGGCTCCGCGCGGGGCGACGAAAGTGAGTTCTCCGGGCTTGGGCATGGTGGTACCAGTGTCGCAGATCATCTCCGGGGCCCCAGGCCGGAGCGGGGTGGGGGTGGTCATCTGCGGGCGGCGCCTGTCAGGGGACGGCCCGGGCCCGGCGCTGTCAGCTCTCCAGGTGCAGGCTTCACAGACAGGGCCGCGCGCACTGTTCCATGGTTCGCGGCATGCCACGTTGGAGAGAACCCTTACGGAGAAGGCCCGCTACGTGGGGGGAACATGGGTCCTAGGTTTTCGATCATGATACATACTGCTATACGCAGCTTGGATCTCTACGTAACCCTGGGAGCGGCGGTTACATTCGGCGTTCTAGGCCTGGTGGGGAACGCCTCACAGAACGTAATAACCTCCGGAATTCTAGCAATCCTGGCCCTTGTAGCCATATCTCTTTTGAGGTTGCGCTCACAGGGTGAAAAGATCAATCAGTCTCTGGCTGAAATCAAAGACCGACCGAGCGCAGATCGCTTCTTCTCCGAGGTTGACGACAGGGATGAGATCAGGGAGATGATCTCGTCATCGCGAGAAGTATGGCTTCACGGCTGGACGCTCGGAATACACCTTGTCTCATACGCGGATGAGATCAGGAGAGCCGTCACCAAAGGTCTGCATATCAAAATTCTCGTGATTGAACCGCATAGCACGGCCATGACTGTCGCGGCCAGCGAGGCAGAGAACCATAGTGCAGACGAACTCAGCTCCAACTTGGAGGCCAACCTCAGAAGACTGGCTGCACCGATCGAAGGACCCATAGCTGGAAAATTGGAGATCAAGACCCTCAGTTACGTTCCTCACAACACGGTCATCGCTTCCGATCCGTCAGCCAGACATGGGAAAATTGTCATGCGAATCGCGACTTTCCGGGCGGACCATTGGCAGCGGCCAACCTTTACAGTCACTCGGCAGAACGATCCCGGGTGGTACGACTTCTTCAAGACGCAGTTTGACAGCAAGTGGGAATCAGGACGCCTGTATGCGTCACTCCCGTAGAACGGACGCCACAAGCCGGTCCACTGATCACGGGTCTCGCCCGCCGGCAAGGCTGACGAAGCCCATGGGCGTCAGTGGTCGCCACTGAGCGACGGCGGCCGGCCCACAAGGGTGGCTTCACCCCCTGCCTCAAGGGGCACACGGTCAGTGAGACTCACGGAGGTACGAGATGAGCGCCGGAGAACGGGCCAAGGCAAAGGCCGAACAGATCGTCGGAAAGACCGTGCGGACGGCGGCCCACGCGATGCACAAAGAAGCCCTCGCGGCGAAAGGCGCCGCTCTCGAAGCACGAGGCAAGATGCGGGGCGCGAAGGAACAGACCAAGGGCTCCTTCAAGCGCTGAGCGTGCTGCCGCAGGCTTGAACCCGTACCAGGAACGGCTGAAGGCCCAGGGAGAGGGAAACGACCTCTTGCCTGGGCCTGCGGTGTTCGGAGCGGGCGTCAGGTGGTGGATCCGCGGATCGGGGGCTCAGCTCTCGGGGTCGTACATGATCTCGCGCACCTCCTGTGCGCACCGGCACGCCTCGGCGATCTTCGCAGCCCACATGAGCGCGTCCTCGCGCGAGGGGACCTCGATGATCGAGAAACCGCCGACGACCGCCTTGGTCTCGGGGAACGGTCCGTCCGTGACCGTGCCGTCGGTGGCCACGAGGCTCGCCTGCTGACGTTCCACCCCGGCGCCGAAGATCCAGACACCTGCGTCCTTGGCCTCCTGGACCACCCGGTGGGAGGCCTCGCCGACCGCCGCGAAGTCCTCCTCGGGGAAGGTCATCGATCCGTCGTCGAACGAGATCAGGTACCGCGCCATCGTGTTCGCCTCCATGTTCAGCGACCACCCGGCCGCCTCGTCGCTGCTCCCGGTCCGACAGAGCGCCTGTCAGCTTCTCATCGGTCGGGCGTCGTCGGTCCGAGGTGGCATGATCCGGTCATGAGCCTCGCCGCGCGACAGCTCGCCCTGGCCATGCTGGACCGTCAGCTTCTGCTCGGGCGCAGGCGTCTCGATGTGGCGGAGGCGGTTCGCCGGGTCTGGATCCAGGTGTTCCGGTCGCCGGAGCACGCCGGGTCCACGCTGCTGAACCTCGTCGTGGACGACCTGGACGGCGCGCTGTCGGAGCTCGCGGGCCGGGGCATCCGGGTCGGGGAGATCCAGCCGGGCGCCCAGCGGGTGCGGTTCGCCGCGGTCCACGACCCGGACGGCAACCGGGTCACGCTGATCGAGAATCCGGTGACGTAGCCGCAGCTCCCGGTGCGGCGCGGGTGGTCAGGACAGGATGCCGGCGATGGCGGTGACGAACCAGGACGCGTATGTCTTCGTCCGGTGCCAGCCGTTGCAGTAACGCCGCGGCCGGCGCCGCCCGCCCTGCGCGATGAGCGCCTCGCACCAGCGGCACGGCAGGTCGCCGTGGTAGGTGCCGTCCTTCTCCAGCCTTGCCCGCCCCATGAGCGGAAACCTTAGTGGCAGGTCCCGCCCGGGGGGAGGCGCGGTCGTCAGCTGCCTCCGACGAACAGCACCAGGAGCAGCCACACCACCGGGGCCGTCGGCAGGAGGGAGTCCAGGCGGTCCATGATGCCGCCGTGGCCCGGGAGCAGGGTGCCCATGTCCTTGATGCCCAGGTCGCGTTTGATCATGGATTCGCCGAGGTCGCCGAGGGTGGCGCTGGCGGCGACGGCGAGGCCGAGGACGAGGCCCTGCCACCAGGCGCCGTCGTCGATCAGGAACTGCGTGCACAGCGCCCCCGCCACCATCGCGAAGGTCACCGCGCCGAACAGGCCCTCGCGGGTCTTGCCGGGACTGATGCGGGGGGCGAGTTTGTGCTTGCCGAAGCGCCAGCCGACGGCGTACGCGCCCGTGTCGCTGACCACGGTGAGGATCAGGAAGGTCAGGACCCGGAAGGGCCCGTCGTCCGCGGTGAGCATCATCGCCACGAAGGTGGCCAGGAACGGCACGTAGAACGCCGCGAAGACGCCGGCCGTGACGTCCTTCAGATAGCCCTCCGGCGGCTGTGTCATCCGCCAGACCAGGACCGCGAGCGCGGTCAGTGCCATCGCCACCCAGGCGCCCTCGGCGTCGCGGACGTACCCGGCGACCACCATCGCGGCGCCGCCGACCGCCAGCGGAACCAGCGGAGCCCTGATGCCCTTGCGCTCCTCCAGCCGCTTGGTGAGCTCCCACAGGCCGACCACGACCGCGACCGCGATCACGCCCACGAACACGGCCTTGACGATGAACAGCGAGGCGATGATCACCACGCCGAGCCCGAGGCCGACTCCTATGGCAGCGCCCAGGTCACGGCCCGCGCTCTTCTTCTGCGGGGCGGGCGCCGGTTGCGGGGCGTCGGGCATGGGCTCCGGATTCTGCTGTGCCGTCCGGTGGGCGGGCGGCGTCTGCGGCGTGTCGTGGGGCCGAGGCTGGGGCTGGTGCTGAGGCTGGTGCTGGGACTGATGCTGGGGCGCCTGGTACGGCTGCGGGTCGTAGGTCCCCGGCTGCGGGTCGTACATCCCGGGCGGCCCCGGCTGCGGGTCATGGGGCTGCCGTGGGTGCGGCTGTGCGTCGTAGGACTGCGGGTGCGGCTGGGCGTGCGGTGTGCCGTACGGCTGTGGCTGAGCCTGTGGTTGGGGCTGGTGCCGCGGCGTCTCGTCGCGGAACAAGGGGCCGCCCGTCCGAGCGGCCCCCCGGTCGTCCTCCTGGCTTCCGCCGTGTGCGGGCACCTCGGGCACGATGGGCATGGGGCGAGTCTGCTGGGCGCCCTGCGCACCGTACGCGGGGTCCGCCGGGGCAACCCCCGGGACGGGTCCCTGGGCGGGTGACCGGTCCGTGGGCCCCCAGTACCCGGCTTGCGGCGGCGCTCCCCAGGAAGAGTCGTTCATCAGACCTCGAGCAGCTCCGACTCCTTGTGCTTCAGGAGCTCGTCCACCTGTGCGACGTACTTCGCGGTGGTGTCGTCGAGCTCCTTCTCCGCACGGCGGCCCTCGTCCTCGCCGACCTCTCCGTCCTTGATCAGCTTGTCGATGGCGTCCTTGGCCTTGCGGCGCACGGAGCGGATGGACACCTTGGCGTCCTCGCCCTTGCCCTTGGCGACCTTGATGTACTCGCGGCGGCGCTCCTCGGTGAGCTCGGGGAACACCACACGGATGATGTTGCCGTCGTTGCTCGGGTTGACGCCCAGGTCGGAGTCCCGGATCGCCTGCTCGATGTTGCGCAGCGCGCTCTTGTCGAACGGGGTCACGACCGCCATCCGCGGCTCCGGCACGGAGAACGAAGCCAGCTGGTTGATCGGCGTCGGCGCGCCGTAGTAGTCGGCCACGATCTTGTTGAACATCGCCGGGTGCGCACGGCCGGTGCGGATCGCGGCGAAGTCCTCCTTGGCGACCACGACGGCCTTCTCCATCTTCTCCTCGGCCTCGAGGAGGGTCTCTTCGATCACCACTTGCTCCTGCGTGTCTTGAGTGGAACCGGCTGCGGTTCCTTGTCGGGGCCGGCGGCCGGCTGCGTCGCGTCTTCTTCCTGCACGGTTCCCGACCGGCAGGACATTGTCCATCCCCCGGTCAGGGTCCGTCGGTGTTGCCGGTCAGTCCCGGCTGCCGTGGTCACCCACCAGTGTGCCGATCTTCTCACCCTTGACGGCGCGGGCGATATTGCCCTCCGCGAGAAGCTCGAAGACGAGGATCGGGAGCTTGTTGTCACGGCACAGCGTGATCGCCGTGGCGTCGGCGACCTTCAGGTCGCGCGTGATGACCTCGCCGTAGCCGAGGGAGTCGAACTTGACGGCGTCCGGGTTGGTCTTCGGGTCGGAGTCGTACACCCCGTCCACGCCGTTCTTGCCCATGAGCAGCGCCTCGGCGTCGATCTCCAGGGCGCGCTGGGCGGCGGTGGTGTCGGTGGAGAAGTACGGCATGCCCATACCGGCGCCGAAGATGACCACGCGGCCCTTCTCCAGGTGGCGCACGGCGCGCAGCGGGATGTAGGGCTCGGCGACCTGGCCCATGGTGATGGCGGTCTGGACCCGGCTGTCGATGCCCTCCTTCTCCAGGAAGTCCTGGAGGGCGAGGCAGTTCATCACGGTGCCGAGCATGCCCATGTAGTCCGAGCGGGCGCGGTCCATGCCGCGCTGCTGGAGTTCGGCGCCGCGGAAGAAGTTGCCGCCGCCGATCACGACCGCGATCTGGGCGCCGTCCCGTACGACGGCCGCGATCTCGCGGGCGATGGCGTGCACCACGTCCGGGTCGACGCCCAGGCCCCCGCCGCCGGAGAATGCCTCTCCGGACAGCTTCAGCAGAAACCGGCCGGTCACTTTGCCGTCGTCGCTCTTCTGGGCCTTGGTGGTCATCGAGATCCCGCCTCTGTTACGTGGTGCACATGCGAAGAAGGCCATTGCCGGTGGGGCGTGTTTCGCATCCCATGCAGCGGCAATGGCCTCCTCGTCAGATCTGCTGTCGTGTGTCACACGCGGGTGCGTGGTGAGCACCCGCGGGCGACGTGGACGACTGCTGTCGACCCTATCGGGCCGGGCGTCCGTCGCGGTACGGACTTCGGACTCAGATGCCGACCTTGATGCGCGTGAAGCGCTTCAGGGTGACACCGGCCTCGTCCAGAACCTTCTGGACCGACTTCTTGTTGTCCAGCGCGTAGGGCTGGCCGAGCAGGGTGGCGTCCTTGAAGAAGCCGTTCAGACGACCCTCGACGATCTTGGCGATCGCGGCCTCGGGCTTGCCCTCGGCGCGGGTGGTCTCCTCGGCGATGCGGCGCTCGGACTCGACGACGTCGGCCGGGACCTCGTCCTTGGAGAGGTACTTCGGCGCGAAGGCGGCGATGTGCTGGGCGACGCCCTTGGCGACCTCGGCGTTCGGCTTGTCGAGCTCGACGAGGACACCGATCTGCGGGGGCAGGTCGGGCATCGTGCGGTGCATGTAGGCGGTGACGAAGCCGTCCGAGAACTGCGCGAAGCGGTCCAGGACGATCTTCTCGCCCAGGTTGGCGTTGGCCTCGTCCACGAACGCCTGGACGGTCTTGCCGGCCTCGATCTCGGAGGCGAGCAGGGCCTCGATGTCGGCCGGGGAGGTCTTGGCGACGTGCTCGGCGATGGCCTTGGCGACGGCCTGGAACTTGTCACCCTTGGCGACGAAGTCCGTCTCGCACTTGAGCTCGACGAGGACACCGGAGGAGTTGTCGTCGGCGATGATCGAGACCACGGCGCCGTTCTCGGCGGAGCGGCCCTCGCGCTTGGCGACGCCCTTCTGGCCCTTGATGCGCAGCGCCTCGACGGCCTTCTCGACGTTGCCCTCGGCCTCGTCCAGCGCCTTCTTGCAGTCCATCATGCCGGCGCCGGTGAGCTCACGGAGCTTCTTGACGTCGGCGGCGGTGTAGTTCGCCATGAGTCTGTGAATCTTTCTCGAAGTCTGGAAGATCGAAGATCAGGGGGTCCGCGGGGCCCGTGCCCCCTCAGGGAGCCTCTCGCTCGTCGAGCCGGGCCCGCCGACGCGCCGCTGACCTACGGGTGAACGGCGGGAGCGGACTTCATGCACCGCTCCCGCCGTCAACGCTGACACTGACGGGTCAGGCCTGCTGCTCGCCCTCGGCGGCCGGGGCCTCGGCAGCCGGAGCCTCGGCAGCGGCGGCCTCGGCCGGCTTCTCGGCCTCGGCGGCCGGAGCCTCCTCGGCCTTCTTCTCACCCTCGAGCAGGTCGCGCTCCCACTCGGCGAGCGGCTCGCCCGCGGCCTTCTCGCCCTTGTCACCGGCGGCCATGCCGGAGCGGGCGATGAGGCCCTCGGCGACGGCGTCGGCGATCACACGGGTGAGCAGGGTGACGGAGCGGATCGCGTCGTCGTTGCCCGGGATCTTGTAGTCGACCTCGTCGGGGTCGCAGTTGGTGTCGAGGATGGCCACGACCGGGATGTTGAGCTTCCGGGCCTCGCCGACCGCGATGTGCTCCTTCTTGGTGTCCACGATCCAGACGGCGCTGGGCACCTTCTGCATCTCGCGGATACCGCCGAGCGTCTTCTCCAGCTTGGCCTTCTCGCGGGAGAGGACCAGCAGCTCCTTCTTGGTGAGGCCGGAGGCGGCCACGTCCTCGAAGTCGATCTGCTCGAGTTCCTTCAGGCGCTGCAGGCGCTTGTAGACGGTCGAGAAGTTGGTGAGCATGCCGCCCAGCCAGCGCTGGTTCACGTAGGGCATGCCGACGCGGGTGGCCTGCTCGGCGATGGCCTCCTGCGCCTGCTTCTTCGTGCCGACGAACATGACCGTGCCGCCGTGGGCGACGGTCTCCTTGACGAACTCGTAGGCGCGGTCGATGTACGACAGCGACTGGAGCAGGTCGATGATGTAGATGCCGTTGCGCTCGGTGAAGATGAAGCGCTTCATCTTCGGGTTCCAACGGCGGGTCTGGTGACCGAAGTGGACGCCGCTCTCCAGCAGCTCCCGCATCGTGACGACGGCCATGGCCGTACTCTCCTTGAGTTTCTCGGTTGTGCCGCGGATGCCGGACGGCTTCCGCGCCTGACGCCCGCGGCGCGCCGTGCCACGAAGGACCGAGGGGCGCTGACACCGGCCGTTGCCGGCCAGAGTGTCGGGGCGTGCGAAGTCGACCCGGTGACCCGGATCGCCATCAGAAGTGTACGGGACCCGGGAGGCGCCGGGTGACGCCGCTGCCGACAACCGGTGAGTTGTCCACAACGGCCGGGTTGTCCACAGGCTCCGGCGGGGTGCCACGGGGTGCGGGACCGTGGGGTCATGTTCGCAAGGGGCGGAGGCGGGGGCGGGGCCATGAGCGGGAAGCGATGCGTGGGCGTGCGGCTCGGGCTGCCGCTGGGGACGGCGGCGGCCCTGCTGACGTCGGTGGCATGGGCGAGCGGGGGCGGCGCTCCGGCTCCGCCGGGGGCTGCTGGGGGGCGGGTGACAGCGGGGGTTCCCGGGACGGTGGCGGCCGGCGGGTCGGGGTCGGCGGACGGGACGGGGCCGGCAGGCGGGTCGGGGTCGGCGGACGAGACGGGATCAGGGCGCGGGTCGGTGCCGACGGACCGTTCGGGGCCGGCGGACCGTTCGGGGCCGGCGGACCGTTCGGTGCCGGCGGACCGTTCGGTGCCGGCAGACGGGTCGGGGCCGGCAGACGGGTCGGTGACGGCGGACGGGTCGGTGCCGGCGGACGGGTCGGTGCCGGCGGACGGGTCGGTGCCGGCGGTGGGACGCTTCTGGCCGGTGGGGGTACGTCCGCGGGTGCTGCGCGGCTGGGAGCCGCCGGCGACGGAGTACGGCCCCGGGCATCGGGGCGTGGACCTGGCGGCGCCACCCGGCGCTGCGGTACGGGCCGTGTCGGGCGGCCGGGTGTCCTTCGCGGGCCCGGTGGCGGGACGGGGCGTGGTGTCCGTGGAGCTGGCGGGTACCGGCACCCCTCCCCTGCGGACGACGTACGAGCCGGTGCGCGCCACGGTGAGGAAGGGCGACGAGGTGGATGCGGGCGACGTGCTCGGCACGGTGGAGCAGACGGCACCGGGCGGCGCCTCGCACTGCGCGACGGGGTGCCTGCACTGGGGCCTGCTGAGAGCACAGACGTACCTGAACCCGCTGCTGCTCCTGCCGCCTTGGCTGCTGAACCCGGCCCCGCCGAGGCTGCTGCCGGTACTGGGGGTGCCGATCCCCTAGCCGGCCGCACTCACCCGCACGCGCGGCAGCCGTGGGTCAGCCGCGAACCCCTCGCAGCGCCATCCCCACCGCCGCCTCCGCCACCGCCGAGGGCTCCTCGGCGATCCCGAGCTCGATCCTTCGCACCGCCGCGTCCACCACCCCCTGCAACAGCATCGCCGCCAGCCGCGGCTGCCCGTGTCCCAGTTCGCCCAGCGCCTCGACGATCATCGCGACGAGCTCGCCGTGCGCGGCGCGGATCTTCTCCCGCGCCCCGGCGTCCAGCTCGCTCGCCGAGATCGCCACCACGGCCCGGTGCCGCCGGTCCCCGACGAGTTCCAGCTGCTTGCGCACGTACGCCTCGACCTTGGCCTCCGGCCCGTCGGCCGCGGCCATCGCCGCCGAGACCTCCGCGGCCCACACCGGGAAGTCGACCGCGCACAGCTCCTCGACCACGGCGGCCCGCGACCGGAAGTACTCGTACACCGACGACCGCGCCAGCCCCGTCCGCTCGGCGAGAGCGGGGAAGGTCAGCGCCTCCGTCCCGCCTTCGGACAGCAGGGTCCGCGCCGCGTCCAGCAGGGCGGCTCGCTGCATCGACCGGTGCTCGGCCACGGAGGCCGCTCGAATCCTTGGCACGTCGACCACTGTACGGAGGCACCACCCGGGCCGGGGCCGTCCGGGTCCCCGCGGGTCGGATCCGGCAGGTCGGGTCGGGCAGGTCAAGTCCGGTGGGTCGCGTCAGGTGGGTCAGCGGCCGAAGCTCGCCAGCTTGGCGCGCAGTTGCAGCACCGACTTGGTGTGGATCTGGCTGACCCGGCTCTCGGTCACCCCGAGCACGTTGCCGATCTCGGCGAGTGTGAGGCCCTCGTAGTAGTACAGCGTGACGACGGTCTTCTCCCGCTCGGGCAGGGTGTTGATCGCCCGGGCCAGGAAACGGCGCAGCTCCCGGTCCTCGGCCACCTCCACCGGGTTGTCGGCGGCGGTGTCCTCCAGCGTGTCCATGAGGCTCAGCCGGTCGCCGCCCTCGCCGCCCACGTGCAGCAGCTCCTCCAGCGCCACCACGTTGGCCAGCGACAACTGGCTGAAGACGGCATGGAGTTCGTCGACCGCGATGCCCATCTCCGCGGCCACCTCGCTCTCCGACGGGGTGCGCCGCAGCCGGGCCTCCAGCGTGGCGTACGCCCGCTCGACGTTCCGCGCCTTCTGCCGCACCGAGCGGGGGATCCAGTCCAGCGCGCGCAGTTCGTCGATCATGGCGCCCCGGATCCGGGTGATCGCATAGGTCTCGAACTTGATCTCCCGGTCGATGTCGAACTTCTCGATCGCGTCGATCAGCCCGAAGACCCCCGAGGACACGAAGTCGGCCTGCTCCACATTGGGCGGCAGGCCGACGCTCACCCGCCCCGCCACATACTTCACCAGGGGCGAGTAGTGCAGGATCAGCTGCTCACGCAGCCGGTCGTCCCCCGTCGCCTTGTACGACCGCCACAGCTCGTCGAGCGTCGAGGGAGCGGGCGGCCGCACGCTGCCGCCGTCACGGGCGGCTGGGGGGATCTCCGCCCGGTCGGAGCCGGAGGTGTGCTGGGGCATTCGTCGCCTTGTGCCGTTCTGCCGTGGGTGCGGCTTCCTGGGTGAGTTGTCGTATGGGTCGGGGATCGGGTTTCTGTATCGGAACCACGTGAGCGTAGCGTGACTGGAGTGTCGCGGTGCGCGAACGGCGGGGCGCGGGGCGTGCGCAGATTCGTTCCGCAGGGCGCTCCACCGGGTCACCCGCGTCACCCTGGGTGACCGGTGAAACGCCCAACTGCGGGAATTTACGCAGGCGTCGGCGTTCCCCCGGACGGTCGAACACGCTCGGTCAGCACCCCTCCCGGCCGGCCCGGACGGAGATCATCGCCTGGCGTGTCAACTTCCATCCGTCGCCATGTCGTTCGACGTAACCGAGCGATCGGAGTTCGTACAGTCTCGCGATCGCGTCGTCCGGCGTCGTCCGGGCGCCACGGGCGACCTCGGCCGCGTCCGCGGTACCGCGCCCGGGGAGCGCGGCCAGGACCTGCCGGGCCTCCGGTGCCAGCAGGTCGCGCGGGAGAACGGGGCCGCGCCGGTCCGGGGCCAGCTCACCCATGTCTCCGACCAGCTCGACGACTTCCGCGGCGTCGCCGACCAGCACCGCCCCGCCGCGCAGCAGTTCGTGGACGCCGGCCGAGAGCGCGCTGGTGGCCGGGCCGGGGACCCCCATGGTGTGGCGGCCCAGCCGCTGTGCCGCCCGGGCGGTGACCAGCGAACCGCTGCGGTAGGCGGCCTCCACGACGACGGTGCCGCGGGTGAGTGCCGCGATGACTCTGTTGCGGACGATGAACCTGCTCGGCGTCGGGTGGTCGCCGGGAGGCAGTTCCCCGACCACCAGTCCCTGCTGGGCCATCCTGTTGATCAGCTCGGTGTGACCGCGGGGGTAGGGCCGGTCGACGCCGCAGGCCAGGACGGCGACGGTGGCTCCGCCGCTGCCGAGTGCGCCGCGGTGCGCGGCGCCGTCGACTCCGTAGGCGCCCCCGGACACCACCACCCAGCCGCGTTCGGCGAGCCCGGCGGCGAGCGTGGCGGCCATGTGGGCGCCGTACTCGGTGCAGGCGCGGGCGCCGACCACGGCGACCGACCGCAGCGCCCATATCCGCAGGCTGGGACGGCCGCGCACCCACAGTCCGATGGGGCGGGCGTCGCCCAGGTCGTCGAGCTGAGCGGGCCACTCGGTGTCGCCGGGGCGCACGAACCGCACCCCGGCGCCCCGGGCGACGGCGAGGTCCCGTTCGGGATCGGCCCGCGCGGCCCGTGCGCACAGACCGGCCCACCGCTTGTCCGACACCCCGGCGAACCTCGGCGCGCCCTCCCGCAGCCGCCGCGCCACGGCCACGGCACCCAGCTCCCTCACCCACCATCCCGCGGTCTCGTCCCCAGGCTCGACGACCCGGCTGAGAAAGACCCGCGCAAGCAGCTCACGCCCGCCATCAGCGCCACGCCCGCCGACAGGACCCCGCCCAGCATCAGCGTCACGCCGGCCGTCGGGACCGCGCCCGTCGTCCGCATGACGGCCGCCATCAGGACCGCACCCGCAATCAGGACCGCACCCGCCAACAGGGCCGCACCCGCCACCAGGGCCCCGCCCGCCGTCCGCTTCACGCTCGGGGTTCCGGCCGCCTCCGGCGCCCCCGCCGGGGCTGCGCTGCGGGCTCATGCGGGGGTCCCGATGGTCATGGGTACGCCGCGGGGGACTCCGGTGCGCAGTTGCAGTGCCAGGGCGACGTCGGAGGCGTCCGGGCGGTCGTGGCCGGCGAGGTCCGCCACCGTCCAGGCGACCCGGAGCACACGGTCGAGTCCGCGGGCCGTGAGCACACCGCGCTCCAGATTGCGCTCGGCCTCGTCCAGCGCGCCGGCCGCGGCGTGCCAGCGGCTGCGCAGCTCACGTCCCGGCACCTCGCTGTTGGTCCGCCAGGGCGTGCCCGCCAGCCGTGCCGTCGCGCGCTCCCGGGCGGCCCGCACCCGGTCGGCCACCGTCGCCGTGGACTCCCCCCGGGCGTCGCGGGTCAGCTCCGACCGGGTGACCGGGTCGACTTCGACCCGCAGGTCCACCCGGTCGAGCAGCGGCCCGGAGAGCCGGGCCTGGTAGCGCCGGATGGCCGAGGGCGGACACTCGCACAGGCTGTCGCGCTGCGAGAACCGGCCGCAGGGGCACGGGTTGGCCGCGAGCACCATCAGGAACCTCGCGGGGAAGCGGACGACCCCGGCGCTGCGGGCGATCACGACATGTCCGGCTTCCAGGGGCTGGCGCAGGGCGTCGAGGGCGTGACTGCTGAACTCCGGGGCCTCGTCCAGGAAGAGCACGCCGCGGTGGGCGAGGGAGACGGCGCCGGGGCGGGCGACGCCGGGGCCGCCGCCGACGAGTGCCTGCATCGTCGCGGAGTGGTGCGGCGCGCAGTAGGGGGCGAGGTCGATGAGCGGTTTGCCCGGTGGCAGCAGTCCGGCCACCGAATGGACCGCCGTGACCTCCAGGGACTCCTGCCGGCCGAGCGGGGGCAGGATCCCGGGCAGCCGCTCGGCGAGCATGGTCTTGCCCGCGCCGGGCGGTCCCTCCAGGAACAGGTGGTGTCCGCCGGCCGCGGCGACCTCCACCGCCGTGCGCGCGGAGATCTGGCCGACGACGTCGGAGAGGTCGTGCCCGTGGTCGTGCTGGGCGGCGCCCACGCTGTGCATGCCGGTGGCCGCACCGGTGCCGGGCACGCGCAGCCCGGCGAGGAGCGGGTCGGGGCGTCCCTGCTCGTCCGGGTCCTCCTCGGGGACGGGTTCGTCGGCCAGTACCGCGATCAGCTGGCGCAGGCTGCGGATGCCGAGCACGGAGATTCCGGGCACCAGCGAGGCCTCGGCGGCCGCGCACTCCGGCACGACCACCTGTTCGTAGCCGGCGTCCGCGGCGGCCAGCACCGCCGGGAGGATGCCCCGCACGGGCCGTACCCGGCCGTCCAGGCCGAGTTCCCCGATCATCACGACGTCGGCCGACACCCGGGGGTCGATCCGCTCGGCGGCACCGAGCACCGCGCAGGCCACGGCCAGGTCGAAGCCGCTGCCGGCCTTGGGCACGGAGGCCGGGCTGAGTCCGACGGTGAGCTTCTTCTGCGGCCACTCGGCGCCGGAGTTGACCACCGCGGCCCGCACCCGGTCCCGGCTCTCGGTCAGGCTCTTGTCCGGCAGCCCCACGAGGGTGAAGGCGGCGACACCCGGTTCGAGGTCGGCCTGGACCTCGACGACCACGCCCTCGACGCCGACGAGGGCCACGGAGCACGTACGCGCGAACCCCATCAGGCCGCCCCCCGTACGTGCTCGACGCGGGGCGCGCCGCGCCGGGGCAGCAGGACGCCGACGAGGTCGATGCGGACGCCGCCCGGGGGTGCTCCTCCGTGGGCCGCGATCCAGCGTTCCGCCAGGGCGCGCAGCCGCTGGGTCTTCTCCGGTGTGATCGCGGCCATCGGATGCTGGAAGGCGCCCACCCTGCGGGTCTTCACCTCGCAGACGACCAGGACGTCCCCGTCCCGGGCCAGGATGTCGATCTCACCGGTCCTGCCGCAGCGCCAGTTGCGCTCCAGGACCGTCATACCGGTTCCGGCGAGCCGGCGGGCGGCGAGGTCCTCGCCGTACCTGCCGAGTCCGTTGCGTGCCTTGCTCATGTCGGCACCACCTCCGGCGCCAACGGTCACGCATCCGGCCCGACGGAGTGGATCTTGGTGTGCTACTCACCGGTTGTGGACAACCGCGTCACTCACACGAGTGGTCCTCCCCGCCACGCCCCACCCGCGCCTGACGGCCCTCACCCGCTGGGCAGTTCCAGGTCGCTCTTGTTCAGCTCCTCAATGTTCACGTCCTTGAATGTGAGGACACGCACCTGCTTGACGAACCGGGCCGGTCGGTACATGTCCCACACCCAGGCATCGGCCATGGTCACCTCGAAAAACACCTCACCCTGGACCGAGTGCACCTGCATCTCGTAGTCGTTGGTGAGGTAGAAGCGCCGCTCGGTCTCGATCACGTATTTGAACAGACCGACGACATCGCGGTACTCCCGGTAGAGCTTGAGCTCCATCTCGGTCTCGTACTTCTCGAGGTCCTCGGCGCTCATGGCATGTTCCCCTTCAGCCGTACGGTCCCCCCATTGTGCGCCAGTCCCGCGAGCCCCTAGACGATTTCGGTGTCCAGAGTCACGGGCCCGGCCGGAGGACCTTCGTCGAGCAGTGTGCGCAGCAGCTCGGCGAGTCTGGTCGGATACACCGTCTCACGTGCCCGGGCCAGTTCCTGACACGTCCACCAGCGCGCTCCGGCGACGCTGCGCCGCTCCAGTTCCGTCAGGGCCGTCGCGGCGGTCGCCGTCTGGGTCGTACGGGCCAGGTAGTACCACTCGTCCTGGTCCCAGCGGCGGCCCGCGAACGGGAAGGAGCACCGGCGCCGCCACAGCACCGGACCGAGCTCGACCTCGGTGATACCGGTCTCCTCCGCGAGTTCCCTCAGCGCGGCCTCCTCGCGGCTCTCGTCGCCCTCCAGGCCGCCGCCGGGCGTGAACCACCAGTCGTCGGCCGGATCGCCCGGCTCATGGCCGTGGAGGAGCAGGATGCGGTCCGAGGGGTCGAGCAGGACGACCCGGGCCACCTTGCGCAGCCCGTCGCCGTCCACGTCCTGGGTCTCAGCGAGCACCGGCCGGCTCCGTCCGGGTGCGGGCTCGGGAGCGGCCCAGCCGCTTGGCGATCGGACCGTAGGCGCCACCGGCGAGGACGAGGACGGCTCCGGCGACCACCAGCAGGACGATCGTGCGCAGCGGCCCGGGCCGGGACAGGGCGCCCAGCTGCTCGAAGCCGGTGGGGCGCTCCAGCATGCCCTTCATCGGCCAGACGACGGCGTCGACGCGCGCCGTGACATCGGCGCGGGCCACGGTGCCCTTGGCCGCGTCGTCGAGGTGGGCGGTGGAGTCGAGGGAACCCTGGCGTTCGTCGCCGAGCAGGAAAAGGCGGCCCTCGGGGACCTTCACGGTCGGGATGGTCTTGTCCTCGGCGACGCCGCCCTTCAGGTACGGCTCGTCGATCGGCTTGCCGTTGACGGTCAGCTTGCCCCGCGTGCAGCAGGAGACCGTGTCGCCGCCAACGGCCACCACGCGCTTGACCACGGGCGCGTTCGACACCCAGCTCTTGTCGTAGAAGACGACGACGTCACCGCGGCGGATCTCGTCGCCGTCGACGCGCTGGGCGAGCACCCGGTCGCCCATGTCGATCGTCGGCGTCATGGAGCTGGTGGGGACGGTGTACGGCCGGTAGACCACCGCCGCCCACGCGAATCCGCCGAGAAACAGCACCAGCCCCAGCGCCACGGCCAGCCCGGACAGCCTCTGTCCCGTCCTGCCGCCCGCCGGGCCCGTGCCTGTGCCGCCGCTGCGCGGGGCCGTACGCGTCGTGCTCTCGCCACCCATGGACCCGCACCCTACCGGGCGGTACCCAGGTCGGGGCAGCCCCCGCCGTGCCTGCGGGGAAGAGCTCCACGACGGCTTCACACAGGGCGGGGCGCCCCGAGCGGCTTCACCGCGAGGCCGCCCGCCCCGGGGGCGGCCCGTGCGAGCGGAACGCCCCGTCGGACGGCCCTCAGCGGCTCCCGGCTGCCGTCGTCCTGTCGCCCGTGCCGCTCACGGCCTTGGTGGTCCGCCTGCGGCGCCACACCACCAGCGGCACGGCCGCGCTGAGCGCCACGCCGCCCGGGGCCACCGTCAGGGCGCCCGCGGCCGAGGACTGCTGCTGGCCGATGCCCGCCTGGTCGAAGGTGTCGGGCACGGGCAGGGTGCCCCAGCGGTTGACCGGCCAGGCCCGCACGATGGCGCGTCCG